>CADBOK010000217.1 GCA_902796245.1 Oscillospiraceae bacterium
AGAAGAAGTAGAGGATGGTTTTCTTGACCGGGAGGCCGTAAATGCGCGAAAGCGCCTTCGCGTAGGCACGCAGCTGCGGCGCGTAGCGTGCGGTCTTCCTATCCAGATCGCCGTCAATATAGTCTGTCTTGAAGTCAAGAATGACGATGCCGTCCACCTCCTGCCAGAAGCAGTCGACGACGCCCTGCAGCATGATCTGCTCTCCGGCAGCCGCCGGGTCATACGCGGCGGCGTCGGTCAGAATGGAGAATTTGAACTCGCGGCGCAGATTTTTTGCTCCCAGGATTCGCGTTCCAAGCCCGGAGGAAAACAGCGCCAGAATTTTTTCCGTGTCGACCGCCTCGCACTGCCGGGGCGTCAGGAATTTTTCGGCTTGCAGCCGTGCAAGCTCCTGCCGGATGCCCTCGCGCGTCGTGCAGGATTCGTACCGGACGAACTGCATGAAAAGATGCGTCGCGATTCCTTTTTCACGGCCCGTCAGCGGTCTGTCCTGCAAAAACTGCGGCGTGCGCCACGGCTTTCTGACCGGCTCCGGTTGGGCGGGCGCTTCCTCCGCCGCTTCCAGATCGAGTCCGCGCCCCTTGAGCTGTGTGGCCGTCAGCTTGGCAGGGAGTCTTGTCGCCGCCTCGTGTGCATAGTGGAAGCCGGCGCTCTGCATAACCTGCTCGCGGTCGAGCGGCTGTACCGCGCACAGCGCGTCGGGCCTTGCCCCGCGTGCGGCGGGGGCGGCAGGGGAGACGTCCTGCAGCGTGACCAGCCAGGGGTATCTGCGCACCCGGCTGTACGCGCACGGGCCGCATTCGGCAAACAGCGCGCCGGACTCCGTGCGGCACAGCGCCGCCAGCAGAATCCATTCGTCCGGCTGCCGCACCGCCGCGCTCACCCACGGGCCCAGCGGGTCGGACAGCCGCAGAAGCAGCTTTTTCAGGCGCGAAGCATACTGTGCCGAGCAGCTGGTCATGATGAGCTGCTCCTTCGCGCGGGTCATAGCGACATACAGAACGCGCATCTCCTCGGAGACGTTCTGCGCCGTCTTGCGGTCGATGATGGCCCTGCGCGCGAGACCATGGTAATACGACCGGCTTGCAAGGTCGACGACGTTGCTGCCGATCAGCAGCTCTTCGTCCGTCAGAACAGCGGGGTTATTGTCCTTCATGTTCATTTTTTTTGAAAGATCTGCCAGAATAACAATAGGGAATTCCAGCCCCTTCGATTTGTGAATCGTCAGGATGCGCACGGCGTCCGGACGGACGGGCGCGTCCTGCGCGGGCAGACCCTTGTCGCGCTGCTGCAGCTGCGTCAGCAGCTGTACGAGCTCGGAAAGACTCCGGAGCTCCGCCTGTGCGCCCGATGTTACGAACGATGCAAACGCAGCCAGACTGCTTTGCCGCCGTTCGCTGTCCGGCATGGCGGCAAAAACCGTTTCCAGTCCGGAGGACTGCACGACGGCATTCAGAAATTCCGGCAGCGGCATCCTGCGGCTCTCCTCGCGCATCCGCGAAAGCCAGGATAAGAACGCGCGCAGCTTTTCGTCCGGTTCCCGGCAGGCGCACAGACAGTCATAGAGATCCCCGTTCTGTTCCTGCGCGCGCAGAAGCGCCAGCTCCTCCGGAGAAAAGCCGAAAACGGGGCTCGCCATGGCCGCGGCCAGCGGGATATCCCGGTGCGGGTTGTCAATGATCTGCAAAAGCTGGAACAGGATTTCGATCTCCGCTGTCTGCATCAGATTGTCGTCCGCGCCCGCGTCGCAGGCAATGCCGCGCTTTTGCAGCGCCGCCTGATAGACTCCGGCGCTCATGCCGGGCGAACGCATCAGAATCACGATGTCAGACGGCTTTGCCGGGCGCAGCGCGCCGTTTTCCGTTACGGAAGCCTCGTGCAGGAGCCGCTCGATGCGCGCGGCGACAAACTCCGCCTCCGCGCCCGTTTTATCACCGCTTTCCTCGTCCGACGCAAGGTAATTCAGGCAGTGCAGCTCGACCTTCGGGCCGGGCGAGTCCGGAAACTGCGCGCCGGGGACGAGCGCCTCGGCCTGCGTGTAATCCAGCCCTCCGGCCTCTTTTTTCATCACGAGCGAAAACACATCGTTAACCGCCTCCAGAATCTCGGGCCGGGAACGGAAATTCTGCGACAGCAGCAGCTTGCGCGGCTGGCCGGGAGCCTGCGCGCCGAGCAGCGGATAGGCGTCGTATTTGGAAAGGAAGATTGCAGGATCCGCCAGCCGGAACCGGTAGATCGACTGCTTCACGTCGCCGACCATGAACAGGTTCTGTCCGCTGCGGCTGACGGCCTGAAAAATGCGCTCCTGTACGGCGTTGGAGTCCTGATATTCGTCGACCAGAATTTCGCGGTAGCTCTGCGCGAGGCTTCGGGCGGCCTCCGTCGGCCTGCCGGAGCCTTTTTTGGTAAGAAGCCCGATCATGCAGTGCTCCAGATCGGAAAAGTCGAGCAGATGGCGGCGGCGTTTTTCCTGCGTGAAGCGCTCGTCAAAGCGCTGCAGCAGCGTCAGAAGTCCCCGCAGCGCCGGGACGGTTTTGCGCAGATCCGCCACAACCCGTTCCGACGGCGCGTAAAAATAGCTCTGGATGCTCTTGAACCGCAGCTTCGCTTCATCGCGCAGCGCCTTGATCTGCTCCGTGTTTTCCGCGCCCTTCGGCATCCGCAGAGAGCCGAAGAACGGAATACCGGCCTGCACGCAGCCGTCCCAGGTCGTTTCGGCCAGAAGCGTCCGGACAAGTTCCCGGTTCTGCTGCAGAAGGGGCACGCATTTTTCTTCCATCGCCGCGTTTCCCCGGCAGAGCGCTTCTGCCTGCGCGAGCATGGCGTCGGCCCGTTCGAGCGCGCTTGCGCGTGCCCTGATATAATACGCGCCCCAGAGCGTCTGCTCGGCCGCGACGCCCTCCGGCAGCGCATACGCGCGCAGACAATCCGCCATCCACGCCTCCGGGTCGACCTTGCAGCGCATCACATTATAGCTGGACTCGGCGAGCTTCAGCAGGTCCCGGTCGTCGCGTCCATAGCCAAGCGTATCGATCATGGCGGCAAAGTCCGGCTCGTCGTCAAGCTTTGCGTAGAGCTCGGAAAGTACGTCACGCAGCACCTGCATGCGCAGCGCGGCTGCCTGCTGCTCATCCGCCACGCGGAAATCGGCGGGCAGCTCCGCTTCCGCCGCGTATTGACGCAGGACGGCCTGGCAGAAGCTGTGTACCGTGGAGATCTGCGCGAGATAGACCCGCGTGAGCTGCCGCTGCAAATGCCGGTTGTCCGGCTCGGCAGCGAGCGCATCTGCTATGCGCGCGGCGATCTTGCCGCGCAGCTCGGACGCGGCTGCTCTTGTGTATGTAATGATGAGGAATTCGTCAAGATCGGCGGGGTCCGTGGGATCGGTCAGATAGCCCATCAGCCGGTCGACCAGAACCTTTGTCTTTCCGGAGCCTGCCGCCGCCGCAACAAGCAGCGCGCCGCCCCGGTCCTCCGCCGCAGCCCGTTGCTGCGGTGTTGCGCGGATTTCAGCCATGCTCCAGCCTCCTTTCAAGCTCCTCCCAGAATTCCTTCGACGTGACGGCGGCGAACCTGCGCGGACTTATGCCGCAGACGTCCTTGTGGCACGCCGATGAAAAATCACAGTAGTTGCATTCCGAATCCTTTGGGCCGCGGACAATGGGGTTCGGCGCGGCCGCGCCGGACAGAATTTCGTCGATCATCGCCTCGACCTGTCCGTTTACAAACCGTTCAAGCTCCGCCAGCTGCGCGGGAGAGGCGAGATCGCCGGTCAGTCCATTCTTGCCCGGCTCAACGGGCAGATACTGCGGCGCTGTCTCATACGCCTCCATCGCATGCAGAACCGCTTCGTCGTTCAGAAGCAGCCCCTTGCGGCGCAGCTCCTTTTGCCGCTCGTCGCCGGCATGCGCGGGATCCTCTCCAGGCTTGAGCTTGACCATGTCGCACCGGCCCGGGACATAGAGCACGCCCGCCGGCTGCATGGGCCTGCCAGTCTGCTTCTGATACGATTCCAGCGCGAACAGATATAGGAGCATTTGCAGATTCTTCCCGTAGAGCAGCTCCGCGTAGTCAAACTCCTTGTGGCCGGTCTTGTAATCGATGATGCGGAAGTAGCTTCTTCCGTCCGCCTCATAGGTGTCCACGCGGTCGATCTGACCGGTCAGAAGACCCGAACCGTTCTTCGTGCGGTACTCAATCGGCGGCAGCGAGCCGTTGGGCGCAAAGCGTAGCTCCTCCGCCGCAGGGGAAAACTGCGACAGCCGCAGCTCGCGCGCTACATCCATCACGACGGCGGCGGCCTCCTGCCGGTTGCGGTCGGAAAGATAGCGCTCGCGACTCGCGGCGGCCTCGCCCTGCGGAAGATACGTCGCCATGCAGCTATCCATGCAGCGCTCGGCCAGCGCCGAGATTTCGCTGTCCGTCATGGCGGCAAAGCCGCCCCGCGCCTGCGCCTCACGCACGACATGCTCGAGCA
This sequence comes from Oscillospiraceae bacterium, assembly GCA_902796245.1. GTDB lineage: Bacteria > Bacillota > Clostridia > Oscillospirales > Oscillospiraceae > CAG-170. The sequence continues at coordinate 4,478 of CADBOK010000217.1, forward strand.
CGTCATGTACGAACGAGCCGAACAGCGGCGCGTCGAATTCCGCCTGCTTCCACGGCGCGGCGCACAGGCCGTATTGCAGGAAAAACGCATAGCGGCAGCCCGCAAACCGGTCGATCTTCGACGCAGAGAGCGGGATCGTCCTGCCGTAGAGCGCGCGCACCACCTCCGGGCGCATGGCGTCGAAGGAATACGCGCAGCGCTGTGAAAGCCTCCGCGCTTCCTTCCGCACCGCCTCCGGCAGCCAGTCCGGCAGCGCGCCCTGGCGCAAAGCCGCGCCTGCGGCCGCAGCACAGTCCGGCAGGAACGGAAAATCCTCCGCACAAAGCGGCTGCAGAGTCGGAAACAGCGCGGCTGTGCGGCTGTATAAAAACGACGGCTGTGCCGCATCTGCAAGAAGGCTCACGCGCTGCTCCGCAGCGCTCAGCGCCGCGCAGACCCAGCTCATCTCGCGGTCGACGGACGCGCCGCGCCCCGGACTGAGCTCCACGCCGAGACTGCGGAGCTTCTGCCGCTCCGGATCGGCAAGCAGTCCGCCTGGATCGGAAAACGCGGGCAGCAGCCCGTCATTCGCGCCGAGCACCAGCAGAACGCGGGTGCGGCGGTGGCGGAGCATGGGGAGCGTCGTGAGCTGGACAGCGTCGCAGACGGAGGGGATGGAGCCGACCAACGTATTTTGCAGCAGCATGGCAAACAGCTGGACGAACAGCTCTGTTTCAAGGCTCGCCGCGCCCAGAACCTGATCCATCTGTTCAAGCGTGGAAATCAGCGCCTCGTAGAGCTGGCTGCATTCCTGCGCGCGCTGCGCCTGCCCGGCGCGCGCAAGCGCGTCCTGCTGCGCCTGAAGCCGGCTTGCCGCGTCAAGCGTTTCCAGCAGTGCGGCGACGGCGCGCACCTGCTCGTCCACCGTCCGCGCTTTCGCCAGCGCCAGACGGAGTGTGCGCAGCGGCGCGACGGCCTGCTCGCGCAGATCGTTCAGCGTCTGCAGCGCGGTTTCATCCTCCGGCGTCATGGGCTTGCCGAGTCCGCGCGGGTGCATCTGCCACGGCTTTTCCCACGCGGAACCACGGATGTTCCAATAATAGACATAGCGCTCAAGCGCATCGCAGTCCGATTCGCAGAGCGGCGAGAATTCCGACTTCAAAAACGCCAGCACCGGGCCCGGCTCGTACCGCAAAGCGGCCTGTATTGCAGACAGCAGCGCCGCAACAAGCGGATTCTGCGCAACCGGTGCGTTGGACGCGCAGTAGACCGGGATCCCTGCGCGCGCAAAGAGCGTCTGCATGGGGAGCCGGTAGGCGGCCTCGTCCGTCATGCAGATGGTAAAATCCCGGTAGCGCAGACCGGTCAGCACGCCGTTTCGCACCGCGCGGGCGGCATAGGCGCAGGCCGCCTGCTGCGAGCCTGCATGGACAAGCCCGACGTTCTGCGGCGCTTCCTCCGAGCCGCTGCCGCCGAAAAACAGGCCGTTCAGCCACAGCTGCACGTCCGGCGCGCGATGCGCGCGCGGCAGGACGCTCCGGCGCACAGTCTCGATGCCCTGCCGGGCGGCCAGCTGCCGGAGCTGCTTTTCCGTTTCGTTTCCGGTCAGACAGGCGGCCTGCTGCCCGCCGGAGGTGAGGACCGAAATATGCACGGCTTTCGCGTGCGTGAGGATCGCGCCGATGAGCTGCAGCTGCAGGGCGGTAAAGTCGGAAAAGCCGTCGAGAAAGATCTCCCGCCCATCCAGAAAGTCCGTTTCATCCAGCAGCTCACACAGGCGCATTTGCCGCGTGACAGGGTCGCCGCGCCCCGTCTTGCAGACAGACAGATAGCTTTCATACAGCAGCGCCAGCTCCGTGATTTTCTGCGCCAGCCGCCCTTCGAGCCGCGCGGCGGCTGTTTGCAGTGCGTCCGGCGTGACGCAGGAGGTCAGAAGCTCCTCCATGAGTGCGCCGAGCTGCTTTAAAAAGTCCGGCCGCGTCATCACGGCGGCATAGAATTTCAGCTGCTCGCGCACCTGCTGCGCGGCAAGATAGAGCGTCAGGATGCGCCCGTTTTCATCCAGATATTCCTCGCATACGCCGCCGCAGACCGAAAAGACCCGCGCGGCAAGCCGGGTAAAGCTCAGAACCTCGGCGTAGCGGCTGATCGTATCGCCGCCGCGCGCGCAGAGCGCGCGCTCCGTTTCGTGCGAATACTGCTCCGGAACGATGAGAATCTGCCCGGAAACGCCGGCCTCCGCATTCTCACAGATCCGGTCCAGCAGCTCCATGGAATTCGACGTCCTGTCCGGCCCGTGCAAAAGCTCCAGCATACGCCCGCCTCCTTCTGTTTGATCTATTTCCATTTTATCATGCCGCGCGCCCAAAAGGAAGCCATGCGCAAAAAAACAGGTCCGCGCTCTGCCGTCTGGCAGAGCGCGGACCGCCGCTTACAGCAGAATGCAGATCATTCCGCCGGTATTTTCGTTAATCATGCGGCCAAGCGTCTTCGTCAGCTTCTGCCGCGCGTCGTCCGGCATGCGCATGATCTTCGCCGTGACGCCCTCGGAGACGAGCTCGTAGAGCGATTTGCCGAAGATATTGCTCTGCCAGAGCTTGTCGGTGTCCTCCTCGTATTCGCCGAGCAGATAGTCGATGAGCTGCTGCGATTCCTGCTCGCCGCCGACCATCGGGCTGATCTCCGTCTCGATCTGCGCGCGCATCATGTGAATCGACGGCGCGCTTGCGCGCAGCTTGACGGCGTAATTGCCGTTTTTCTTCACGATCTCCGGCTTTTCGAGCTTCAGCTCCTCCGCACCCGGCATCACGATGCCGTAGCCAGTCGCTTTGACCTGTTCGAGCGCGGTCTGTACCTTGTCGTAGAGCTTTTTTGTCTGCGAAAGCTCCCGCAGCATCTGCATGAGCGCTTCGTCGTCCGCGATCTCCACGCCCGCCTGCTTGGACAGCTCCTCATAAAACAGCGTCTCCGGCAGATGCAGCTCGCACGTCACCGTGCCCGTCCCGAGATCGACCTCCCGCACCCGGAAGGCGTCGACCGGTTCAAGCTCCCGCAGCGACCCCATCACGCTTTCCGCCTCGCTCAGGCTCGTGAGCTGCGCCGCGCGGCTCAGCATCGCGTCGTACAGTGCGGCCTTGACCGGATGATCGTCCGGCAGCGCCCGCACCCAGCTCGGCAGGAAGAACCGCAGCTCTTCGACCGGGAAGGCGTACATCACGGCCTCCAGCAGCCGCATAATATCCTGCGTCTGCATCGCCGCGCAGTCCATCGTCAGCGCCTGTACGCCGTATTCCTCCCGGATGCGGGCGCAGAGTGCGTCCGCATGCCCCTTTTTCGCGTCCTGCGTGTTCACAACGACCACAAACGGCTTTCCCGTCCTGCGCATGTCCGCGATGGCGCGGGCCTCCGCCTCGCGGTAGTCCTCACGCGGAATGTCCGTAATGGTCCCGTCTGTCGTGACGACCACGCCGATGGAGCTGTGATCCTCCATGACCTTTTTTGTTCCCAGCTCCGCCGCCTGCGCTATGGGAAGCTCTTCGGCGGCCCAAGGCGTCGTGACCATGCGGGGCTTTCCGTCCTCCGTATCGCCGACCGCGCCGGGGATCATATACCCTACGGAGTCGATCAGCCGCACCTGCAGCGTCGTTTTTCCGTCCGGGCTGATGCGGGCGGCCTCGTTCGGGACGAATTTCGGCTCCGCCGTCATGATCGTCCGGCCGGAGCCGGACTGCGGCAGCTCGTCTGTTGCGCGCTCGCGCTCATAGACGTTTTCGATGTTCGGCAGCACGAGCTGCTCCATGAACCGCTTGATAAAGGTGGATTTTCCCGTCCGCACGGGGCCGACGACGCCGATATAAACCGTGCCGTCCGTGCGGTCTGCAATCTGCGCGTAGATCGAACGTTGTTCCATATTCCCGCCTCCCGTCTCACATGGGAATCAGCAGCAGCTGTCCGGCATCCGCCTCCGGCTGCGTCAGATGATTGGCCTGCTGGATCGACTGCGCCGTCGTCCGGTACTGCCGCGCCAGATCCCACAGCGCGGCGTTTTCGCTCATGCGCCGGATGACGACCGACGGCCGCTGCGTTTTCTGCTGCTTCGTCAGATCAAGCGTCCCGCCGGACAGATTCTGCAGCGTCTGCCGGGAAAATGTCTGCACCTGAAAGACCGCGTCATAGCGCAGCTCGACCGCGCCGCTGCCAGCCGAAGCATAGCCCTCCGGCTGGAGCATGCACACGGCCTCGCAGAGGCCGTCCTCACTCAGCGCCGTATGGCAGCTGACCTCTGTGCGGAACGTCTCGGACTGCACCGCGCCGTCTGCGTCGGTATACACGATGTCTGCGCGCAGCGGGACATGGACGGCGACGCCGTCGTCCGTCCGTTCGAGCGCCTGCGCGTCCGGATAGACCCGGCAGTCGAGCACGGCGGCCGCCTGCGCCGGGAACGAGGCGCGGACAGGCTCGCGCAGCGTCTGCGCGTCGAGCCGCATCGTGCGCTCCTGTGTTTCCCACTGCGGCTGAAACTCGCCCTTTGTCGAATAGGCATCCTCGCAGATCGTCAGCGCCTGCGGCTGCACGACCATGCACTGCGCGAGCAGCCCCGCGCCGAACAGCAGCTTCTGCGACTGCTCCGACATCACCGGCTCCAGCTGCACCCCGGTTACGAGCAGCGCGGATTCGAGCGTCTCGTCCTGATCGTACTCGCCCTCCATCTGGCAGTACTGCGAAAATGGCACGGAAAAGCTCAGCGTCCGCAGCGCGTTTTCATCGTCCAGATAGGTGATCTGCAAATTCGCGCTTCCCTTTAAAACTGCCTTGCTCCCGACCAGCCCCTGCTCCTGCACGACGGGCGTGAGCGAGAAGCTGACCAGCCGCGCGATCTGCGGCCTGCCGTCCGGCAGGTTCAGCTCCTCGCTGACCTGAAACGCGCGTTCGGAGAGCTCCACGGGCGCATTCGTCTCATAGACCTGCGTCTTCAGCTGCAGGCAGGCGGGCGGGTCGGCGAGAACGCTCGTGCTTTCCGTCTGCGGCTCATAGCCGTCTGCCTGAACCAGAACCGTCACGCGCAGGAGTACCTTGCGTGAGTTAATCAGGCGGCTGTCCGCGCTGCGGACGCAGCAGCGCACGAGCGTCTGCGTTTCCTCACGCAGCTCGGCGCTCTCCAGCTTGACCGTAAACGGCAGCTCGGAGGTCAGCAGCTGCAAGCTGCCCGCCTCGTCCGCATACAGGCAGCTCGCGCGCAGCGTCCCCGTCACGAGAAGACTGCCCTCCCGGTTCGTCTTGCTCTGTACCTCCGGCTCGGCGTAGCAGATGAGCGTGCGTGAAGCGTCCGGCATGCTGTCGGGTATGATGAGCTCCTGCGTCTGTTCCTGCGCAAGCGAAAGATGCGCCATGCGATGCAGGCAGGATCGTTGTTTCTGTTCAAATGCAAGCTCCATAGTCTCAACTCCTTGTATATGTTCTGGGATATATATACGCGGAGCCGGACAAGGATATGTTTACGAAATTATTTCAGGATCAAAAGTCCCAGCACAATCAGGATCGCCGCAATCAGAAGCCGCAGGAACCAGCCGCACAGCGCAAACGACAGCAAAAGCCCTACGCCCGCCCCAATCAGCAGCAGCCCAAGCTGCTCAGTCTTCACACACATAAAAAATCCCCCCTGCCAGCATACGCCGGCGGAGGGAAAAGGTGTATGAGCAGATCAAAAGCCGCCTCTGCCGGCACGGTTCGAGTTTTGACACTCTCGGCGCCAATCTGACGAGCGCAATCTTAATTTTTGAGCAGGCGAACAACACGTCTTTCCGCAAGGCAGACACGCTGTTCCCGCTATTGCGCCAAAATCGGTCTACTTCGTCAGATACCGGTGCAGCAGCACGGCGGTTTCGGCGCGGTTTGCACCGGACTGCGGGTTCAGCTTCGCGCCGCTTCCCCTGACATAACCGCAGCCTGTGGCCCAGCGCAGGGCGTCGGCCGCGTAGGCGCTGACGCTGTCCGCGTCCGTATAGCTGCGCAGGCTTGCGGAGGAGGCGGGCTTGCCGGAAAGCCGGTAGAGGATGGAGGCGAGCTGCTCGCGTGTGACGGGCCGCGTCATGCCGAATTCCGTCTCGCTGACGCCGTCCGCAATTTTGTTCTGCCAGGCCCAGCAGATCGCGTCATAGGCGTAATCTGCGTCCGAAACATCCGTGAATGGAAGGCTTACGCCGGAAACGGCAGGGGAACCGGCGCTCCGGTACAGAATCAGGATCAGATCGCCGCGCGTTGTGCTGCCGCGCCAGTTGAAGGTCGATGCGTCCGCACCCTGAATGAGCCCGTATCCATTCATGAAATCGACGGCTGCCGCCGCCCAGGCGCAGCTGCCTGCGTTCACGTCCGAAAAGACGGCGGAGGACTGCCTTGACGCGACACGGACGGTCAGCTCGCCCGTGCCGAGCTGCGCACCGGCGCTGTCATAGGCCGTATAGCCGAGCTTGAGCTGCGAAGCGCAGTCCGCTGCGGGCAGGAAAAACAGATCGTCCAGAAGCGGCTCCGTTTTTTTATCGTCCGCCAGATAAAACCGTTCCTGCGCATAACGGACGGCAGTGTACGCATTGCCGGCGACGCTGCGGAACTCCTTCAGCAGCCGTCCCGCACTTGCGTCCGGCTGCCGGAAGCTGACGCAGACTGCGTCCGGATAGCGCTGCGCAACCTGCCCGGAAGCGTCCAGCGCCTTCAAAAACGCGCCGGAGGCGGTGATCGTATCATCGCCGGAGACAGTTACAACGGCGGTGCCCTCACAGCGTGTTCCGTCCGTTCCGACGGCAGTGCAGGGGATGCGGACGGTATACCGCGTGCGGCAGGAGCCGGTCTGGAAGGTCAGCGCGTCAAGATCAAGCTGTGAAAAGCTTGCCTGATAGTAGCATGCATCCGTGTCGGTCAGCGACTGTCCGTCCTCCGCCGAGGCGCGGAGCGAACCGAACATGGACGCGCTGCCGGAGGCGCTCAGGTCATAGGTCTTGCCGTCCGTCACAGTCGCCGCGCGGGAGATTGCAAACATCACATAGTCCAGCGTTTCGCCGGGCTTGCCCCTGCCGGAAAATGCCCGGCTGAAATCGGCTTCGGAAAAGCGCACGCTGCCGCCGAAGCCGGCCGCGTACTCTGCGTCCGCCTGCTGCGCGGCAGCTGTGACAGTCACAAACGCACCGGAGGCGGAATACGTTTTGCCGCCGGCCGTCACACTGACGTTCAGCGGGAGCTGCACCGCAGAGCCGGTCACGCTGTCCGCCTCGGTCAGCAGCTCGAGGCTTGCCGAGGAGGCCCCGGCATTCAGCACCGTCGTAACGGGCTTCCCGGCGCTTTCTCCCCGGAACGCGCCGAGTCCCTCGCGGTATGCTTCCCATGTAATGACTGCCCCGCCGTCAAGGTATTCACGCCAGCTGCCATCCGCCTTGTCCCGGCAGTAGACCGTGGCGGAGACGGTCGTCGAGCCGCCCGCGGCCACAACAGCCGGGACCGCGCTGACGGCGATTCGGTATGCATCCGCACCGTCGTCCGCAAGCGCCGCCGGAGCAAGCGCCGCCAATAGCGCGCACGCCAGCAGCATTGCGCAGAGTCTGTTCCAAATCCGTTTCATCGCTGCAACACCTCTTTCCGCAGCAGATACGCCGCATTGTTTTTGATTCCAGTTTACCGTATCTTTTCGGAATTGCAACACTTTTGTAAATAATTCAGAATTTCTTCACAACTTGCATCCATGAAAATATGTGCATAAACAACAAAGTTAAAGACTGAAAAATGCATTTAGTCACGAAAATCTAAAAAGCGCTGAATGATGGCCGAACTTCTATGAGTTCCACAAGCTTGGCATCGACGAGCTGAATGCTTTCGACTACGAAGCCTACAAAGCCAACGGCTTCAAGCTTGAGCACCTGGGCGATTATCCCCTCGAGCTCATGGACAATCCCAATACCTGACCCAAAAAGCCGCCGCTCATCCCGAGCGGCGGCTTTTGCCGTGCTCCATATTCGAAGGGAGAACAGGATCAGACCTTGACGGCGCAGTTTTTTAGATATAGTATTGCATAGATCCGCTGCAAAGGAGGAACCGTCATGCGGGAGACCAAAAAGCTGCCGGCAGGACGGAACGCCCATTTCCGGCGCGCTGTTCGCGCTTTACCGCGTGGCAGATATCGACGCATACGCGGAGTTTACGTTGGCCGGTGATTTCAGGACCTATCCAGTTCGGCTTGACGGGCTGGACAGCGCGGCATGGCGCGCGCTTGCGGAAACGCTGGCTGCCGATTGTCTGGCGCGTTGTCGAGCTGACGCCGGAGGGCTACACCGTCTCGATTACGCAGGAAGCGGGGACCTTCCTCGTGACGAACACGCCGAAGCAGCCGCCGGAGACTCCGTCTGTGACGCCTCCGGTCAATCCGCCCGGACAGAAGACGCTCCCGCAGACCGGCGCGCTCTGGTGGCCGGTTCCCATCCTTGCCGCCGCGGGCCTCCTGCTGATTGCGGCAGGCGCGGGAAAAAAACGAAAGACATAACAAACCGCCGCGCGGCAGCTGCCGCGCGGCGATTTTGCGTATTGCCCGCTCTTTGCTGCTTCGATTTTACCATAATCTTGCGTGGAAATCAGCTTCTTTTTCAAATCCTGCCCGGATTTTATCAAATTCTGCACAAAACCGAAAAACCTGTTGTCTTCCGGGGCAGGGAAGGATAAGATTGAAAAAAAGAGAAAAGGAGCGATAGGATGAACGAAGCGCTGTTTGAGATCCTGCGCAGCTTCCGTCTGGACGCAGAGCCTGTCTCCTGCGAGCCGTATGGCTGCGGCCATATCAACGCGACGTATCTGGCCGTGACGGCCGGCGGCCGCCGCTATATCCTGCAAAAAATCAATCACCATACGTTTCGCGACGTGGCGGGCCTGATGGAGAATATCACGGCCGTCACCGAATTCCTGCGTACAAAAACGGATGATCCGCGCAGTGTCCTGACGCTGGTCAGAACGTGCGATGGCGCAAGCTATCTGCATGCACAGGAGGCATACTGGCGCGTCTACGACTTCGTAGAGGACACCATCTGCCTCCAGCAGCCGGAAACAGACAAGGATTTTTATCAGAGCGCCGTCGGCTTCGGCACGTTCCAGCAGCTCCTGACCGATTTCCCGGCAGAACGGCTGCATGAGACGATTCCGAATTTCCACAATACCCCGGACCGTTACCGCGTGTTCCTTGAGACATTGGAACGCGACCCCATGCACCGGGCAGCGCAGGTTCAGCCCGAAATTGAATTTGCGCTTGCCCGGCAGGCTGAAATGGCTGCGCTGCAAACCGCGCTGACCGCAGGCGAGCTGCCCCTTCGCGTCACGCACAACGACACAAAGCTTAATAACGTTCTGCTGGATGCGAAAACGCGCCGGGCGCTGTGCGTCATCGATCTGGATACGGTTATGCCCGGCTCCAGCCTCTATGACTTCGGCGACTCCATTCGCTTCGGCGCAGCGACCGCTGCGGAGGACGAGCGCGATCTGGCCAAAATGGAGATGAGCCTTGAACGCTTCCGCATGTTTACGCGCGGCTACGTCCGCTCCTGCCCGGGCCTGACGCAGAAGGAACTGGAGCTGCTGCCGCTTGGTGCGAAGACCATGACAATGGAGTGCGGCGTCCGCTTCCTGACGGACTATCTCGACGGCGACCACTATTTTGCCATCCACCGCGAGGGACAGAATCTCGACCGTGCCCGCACCCAGTTCAAGCTGGTCGCGGACATGGAGAAAAAATGGAACGACATGCAGAAAATCGTAGCGGAAGAAAAGGAGAACTAAACCATGCTGCACCTGAATATCATCAAAGTAAAGACCCCGGAGGAAATGGGCAGAGCTGCTGCCGACGAGTTTGAAGCCGTCATCCACGCCAAGCCCGCCTGCGTCATTGGCCTTGCGACCGGCTCAACCCCGCTGCCGCTGTATCGTGAGCTCATCGCCCGCGAGAAGGCTGGTCTGATTGATTTTTCGCGCGTTCGCTCTGCCAATCTGGACGAGTATAAAGGCCTTGCGCCCGACCATCCGCAGAGCTATCGCCGCTTCATGCAGGAAAATCTGTTTGACCATATCTCCATCAAGCCCGAGAACACCATCGTTCCCGATGGCCTCGCCGCCGACATCCCCGCCATGTGCGAGGCCTATGAGCGCAAAATCGAGGACTGGGGCGGCGTGGATATCCAGCTGCTCGGCATCGGCCACGACGGTCACATCGGCTTCAACGAGCCCTGCGACCATTTCCCCGTCATGACGCACGAGGTGCAGCTCACAGACATGACCCGCGAGGCCAACAAGCGGTTCTTTAACTCTATCGACGAGGTTCCGACCGCCGCCATCACCATGGGCGTCGGCACGGTCATGGCCGCGCGGAAGATCGTTATGGTCATCACGGGCGCGGACAAGGCAGACATCCTTTATAAGGTCTTCTTCGGCCCCGTCACGCCGGAGGTTCCGGGCTCTATCCTGCAGTTCCATTCCGACGTGACCCTCATCTGCGACGAGGCAGCGGCAGCCAGAATGCCGCAGTAAGGAAAGCTATGCAGTATTTAGGCATTGAGTATCAGGTCAAGAATCTGCCCGCGCTGGATCCGGCTTTTATTCCCTTCGGCGTCTGGGCCAGTGCGTATGAGGCGGGCGCGGACCGCCCGTTCAAAATCGCTGTCGAACGCGAAAACGGGCTTGTAACCGTCCGCGAGACGAAGCTGCGCGGCCCGGAATTTGCCGAGGCAAATTACCGCTATGCCGAGCGTATGGTCAAGCTGCTTCTGTGGAGCGTCGGCGGCTGGCGCGTATATCTGTGCGGCGACGACGCGATTGCAAAGCGTATGCAGGACGAGTACCGCGCGGGCGGGAAGCGCGAGTTCGACGTCGGTTTTATGCAGGACGTGTACGAGCGGCCATTTGAGATCGTCGTCACAGACGCGGCAAACTTCCCGCAGGCGCACGAGCAGACCAGAAAAGCCGGCGGCCATACGAACGGCTGCCGTATCGGTTTCGACGCGGGCGGCTCCGACCGCAAGGTTTCCGCCGTCGTAGACGGTGAGACGGTCTATTCCGAAGAGGTCGTCTGGCATCCCAAGACAAGCGAAGATCCACAGTACCAGTACGACGGCATTGTCGCCGCATTCAAAACCGCGGCGTCCAAAATGCCCCGCGTGGACGGCATCGGCGTGTCGTCTGCAGGCGTGTTCATCGGCAACGCGCCGATGGTGTCCTCTATTTTTATCAAGGTTCCGCGCGCCCGGCGCGAGGAGGTCAAGACGATTTATGACCGCGCTGCCAGAGAACTCGGCGACATGCCCATTGTCGTCGCCAACGACGGTGATGTGTCGGCGTTGGCCGGTGCGATGAGTCTCGGGGAGGGCTCCGTTATGGGCCTTGCCATGGGCACGAGCGAGGCTGTGGGCTATGTCAATGCCGAAAGCAACCTGCTCGGCTGGTTCAGCGAGCTGGCCTTTGCGCCGGTCGACCTGAACGAGAACGCCATGCGCGACGAATGGTCAGGCGATATCGGCGTCGGATGCAAGTACTTCTCACAGGATGCAGTTTCCAAGCTGGCTCCCGCCGCCGGGATCGCGCTTTCCGAACAGCTGACCCCTGCCGAAAAGCTCAAGGAGGTGCAGAAGCTGGCCGAAAGCGGCCTGCGGTATGCGCTGGATATCTTCCGGTCTATCGGCGTGTATCTCGGGCATACGCTCTGCCTGTATGCCCGGCTTTATGACATCCGCAATCTGATCGTGCTGGGCCGCGTGGCCTCCGGCGTGGGCGGAGATTTGATTGTCTCCGAGTGCCAGCGGGTGCTGAAAGAGGAATATCCGGAGCTGGCGCAGAAGCTCCGCGTCATGCTGCCGGATGAGAACTTCCGCCGCGTCGGCCAGTCCATGGCCGCCGCCAGTCTGCCGGAGGTATGAGTATGCTGTTCAAAAACGCGAATATTTTCGTGGACGGCCGCTTTCAGCATGGTTCGTTTTATGTGGAAAACGGAAAATTCTCCGGGCTTTTGCCTACAGTCCCCGCAGAAGACGGCGTTGATCTGGAAAATCAGTACGTCATTCCGGGCCTCATCGATGTGCACAACCACGGCAATTCCGGCGCTGATTTTTCCGACGGCGAGTATGACGGTCTTGCCAAAATGGCGCGCTATCTTGCGAAAAACGGCGTGACCAGCTTTGCGCCCGCGTCCATGACGCTTCCGTATGACGTGCTGGAAGCGGCGTACAAAACTGCTGTCCGGCTCAGAAACGAGCAGCCGTCCGGCTGCGCCCGCCTCATGGGCATCCAGATGGAAGGCCCGTTCTTCTCCGAAAAGAAAAAGGGCGCGCAGAACGGAGCCTATCTGCGGAACCCGGATTTTGATGCGTTCAGGCGGCTGTATGATATCTCCGAGGGCCTTATCCGCATCGCGGACGTGGCTGCGGAGCTGCCCGGTGCGGTTGAATTTACAGAGAAGGCGTCCGCGCTCTGCACTGTCTCCATCGCGCACACCGACTGCACGTATGAGGAGGCTTCCGCCGTCTTCAGTGCGGGCGCAAGCCATTTGACGCACCTGTATAACGCCATGCCCGGGATCCATCACCGCAAGCCCGGCCCCATCGGCGCGGGCTCCGAGCGGGAAAACGTTGTTGCCGAGCTCATCTGCGACGGCCAGCATGTTCATCCCAGCGCTGTGCGCATGGCCTTCAAGCTCTTTCCGGGCAGGATCTGCCTTATTTCCGACGCACTGCGCTGCTGCGGCATGCCGGACGGGCAGTATACGCTCGGCGGACAGGATGTGTTCCTGAAAAACAGCGTCGCACGACTTGCCGACGGCACAATCGCGGGCTCTGCCACGAACCTGTACGACTGCATGCGAAAGGCTGTGGAATTCGGCATTCCGAAGGAACAGGCAATCCTCTCCGCAACGCTGATTCCCGCAAAGGAGCTTGGCCGCGAGGCTGAGATCGGCTCGATCAAGCCCGGCCGACTGGCCGATTTCGTTGTCTGCGACGAGAATTTGAACCGAAAAGCCGTCTACCTCTCCGGAACCCGGCTGGAACAGTAACATACTGCATACAAACACCCCGCATGCACCGGCATGCGGGGTGTTGTCATCTGCGGTTATGGCAGCGTTCGAATGCAGTCCTTCAGAATCTGCATAAACGCTTCACGGTCGAGCTTCAGAAGCACGAACGCATTTTTCTGCCCGAATTTCTTGTCGCTCTGCAGGTCGGTAACGGTCTTGCCGAGCGTGATTTCAGCCTGTGTTTCCACGAAAACGCCCGCCATTTTCCCCTCAAACAGCTCCGGGTGCGCCAGATACAGGACGGGGCAGGAGTCGTGCTGCGCAACGCCCGTGAGTCCGACGGTCTGTACCGAGCGCCACGCGCAGGCGAACAGCTCACGGACCAAACCGCCGCAGCGGTTGCCGTAGGCGGCCATTTCGTCCCAGTCTGCGGGGCGGAGCTCGGCCTGCATCGTCACATCCAGTCCGCACATGACAAGCGGCACGCCGGATTTGAACACGATCTGCGCCGCGTCCGGATCGTCATAGATGTTGAACTCCGCCGCGGGCGTCACATTGCCGCCGACGGCTGCGCCGCCCATCAGGGCGATGGAGTGCAGCAGGCGCTTCAGCTCCGGGTATTTTGTCAGCGCGATGGCCACATTCGTCAGAGGGCCGGTCGCGACCAGACGCAATTCGCCCGGCATACGCTTTGACGTTTCATAGAGCGCGTCCCACGCAGGCGTGGTTTCCGGCGCGCTGTCCGGCAGCGGCAGCTCGACATCGCCGAGGCCGTTTTCACCGTGGAATTTGCCCGCCACATGCGGCTCGCGCACAAGAGGCCGGTCAGCGCCGGGATAGACCGGGTAATCGGCACCCACCAGATGTACGATGCGCCGCGTGTTCGGAAATGTGTTGCATAAGGGACTGTTGCCCGCCACGGCGGACAGCGCGACGACCGAAAGCTCCGGCAGCGCATGTGCCAGCATGATCGCAACGGAATCGTCCGTGCCGGTGTCGCAGTCGATCCAGACGGGAATCTGTTTGTTTGTCATGCCTCTGCCTCCCTGTAGAATTTGATAGCTTCTACCAGCAGATCGGCGAACCGGTCACGGTCAACACCCATCAGCACGTCCGCATTCGGCGCGTGCCCGGAGAAGCCGAGCAGATCGCCCACGGTCGTGCCGCGGCAATATTCGCCTGCCGTCTCGATCTGTACATACATGGGCCGGATGGTGAAAATTTCGGGGTGGATGAGCGCCATGACCGCGCACGGGTCGTGCATCGGCGCGCCTGCGTAGCCGATGGAGCAGTGGAATTTGTAGAAGAATTCCAGCCACTGTGCAACGATATCGCTGACGGGGTTTCCAAGCGCGCGCACGCGCTCAAAATCCTCCGGCAGAATCAGCGCCTTTTCTGTCACATCCAGTCCCGCCATCGTGATGGGAATGCCGGACGTGAATACGATCCTGGCCGCCTCCGGGTCGACGAGAATGTTGAATTCCGCCGCGGGCGTCCAGTTGCCGGTGGCGATGCCGCCGCCCATGAGGGAAATGCGAGCAATTTTGGATTTCAGCTCCGGGTGCGCCAGCAGCAGTGCCGCAACGTTCGTCTGCGGGCCGGTCGCCACGATGGTGACGGGCTCCGGCGACTCGCGCAGCACCTTTGCCATCAGCTCCGGCGCGGAAAGTGCGGACGGTTCGAACGCGGGCTCCGGCAGCGCCGGACCGTCAAGGCCCGACTCACCGTGGACAGACGGCGCGTTCATCACGTCGTTCAGAAGCGGATGCGGGCAGCCCTTTGCGACCGGCGCGTGCAGGCCTATGAGCGTGCAGATGCGCAGTGCGTTATAGGTCGTTTTTTCGATCGTCTGGTTGCCGCAGCACGAGGTCACGGCAAGAATTTTAAGCTCCCGGCTGGCCCGGGCCAGTACCCACGCAATCGCGTCGTCATGGCCGGGGTCGCCGTCGAGAATGACGGGGATCTTTTTGTACTCGGACATAAAGCTCTCCTTACTTCAGTGCGGCAGCCGAGTGCAGCTTCTTCGCGCGGCTGCGCCGCACGAGCGAGAAGATCACAAGGCCGATGATGGTAACGGCATAGGGGATGGGGGAGGCGAGGTTCGAGTCGAGGCCGACAGCCGAGAACTTGATGCCCAGCGCCTGCGCAAAGCCAAACACGAGCGAGGACAGCATGCCGCCGAGGCATTCGCCGCCGCCCATGGCCTGCGCCGCCAGCGCGATAAAGCCGCGTCCGGCGACCATATCAAGCGACCAGCCGGCTGCATAGTACATCGACATGAACGCGCCGCCGAAGCCGCACATGAGGCCCGAGAAGCCGATGGCGATGTACTTGATCTTCAGCACGGAAACGCCGACGGAGCTCGCTGCGTTCGGATTTTCGCCGACCGCGCGAATGTTGAGGCCGAGGCTCGTCTTATACAGCATCACGCTCGTGAGTGCGCAGCAGAGAAATGCCACCCACGTCAGCAGATTATGGCCCGAAATGATGCTGCCGAGGAACGGGATCTTGTCGATCAGCGGGATATTGATGTTCGGGATCAGCAGGTTCGAGTTAATGAGACCCGTGGAGGACGCCATGGACGTACCCTCCGTCAGGTTCGTAATGACCTTGCACAAAAACAGCGTACCGCCGGAGCCCATCATATTGATGGCGATGCCGACCAGCGTAATATCGGTCTTGAGCTGAAAGGCGAAGAAGCCCATCATCAGACTCATCAACACGCCGATGGCCAGCGCGGCGAGCAGGCCCCAGACCCAGCTGTGCGCGTAGTAGGACACGAGCGAGCCGGTCAGCGCGGAGAACATCATCAGGCCCTCCAGACCGATGTTGCAGAAGCCTGCCTTTTCGACCACGATGGCCGCCAGCGTCGCGAACAGGATGGGCGCGGAAATGCGGATGATAGAGAAGAAAAACTCTGGTGTCAGCAGCATTTTCAGAAAGTTAAGCATGCTCCGCACCTCCCTTCTGCGCTTCGAGCGCAGCCTTTGTGGCAAGCTCCTCCTGTGCCGTCTTGACGACAAGCTTCTGCCGGTATTTTGACAGGAACTGCTCGGCGGCGAAGAACAGGAAAATGACGCCCTGAATGATATCAATCAGCTGCGACGGCACGTTTGCATACGTCGCCATCAGCTCGCAGCCCTTTGTGAGATACGCCATGAAGAACGACGCAAACGGCACGAACCACGGGTTGTTGCCGGCCAGAATGGCGATGGTAATGCCTGTCCAGCCGTAGCCGGGGAGCGAACTCCACGAGAACGTCGGATACCGGCCCAGCATTTCAATGCCGCCGCCGATACCGGCCAGAAAACCGCCCAGCACCTGCGACAGCACGATCACCGTCGCGACCTTCATGCCGGAATATTTGGCAAACGCCTGATTGATGCCGATCATGCGGATGGTATAGCCCCAGCGCGTGTTGAACATGAAAAGGCCGATCAGCACCACGCAGGCAATCGCGACCACAAAGCCCCAGGAGAGCTTCGAGCCGTTGTCAATGAGCGGCGCAATTTTGGACGTCTCCAGGAATTCATACGACTGGATCTGGCCCTTGGTCTTGTCAGCCAGATAGGTGTTCATCAGATACTTGATGAGATACATAATGATGTAGTTGAGCATCAGCGAGCAGACCATCTCGCTCACATCCAGCTTGGTCTTTAAAAGCGCCGGCAGCAGCATGATTGCTGCCACGGCCAGGCCGCCGACAAGAACGCCCACGACCGGATGCAAAAACGCCGCCATCGGCACATAGACCGCGACCATGCCGGTCGTGAACGCGCCGAGCATGATGCCGCCCTCCGCGCCGAGGTTAAACTGGTTGGCAGAGAACATGACGCAGACGGACAGGCCCGTAAAGATGATGGGGATCATCGAGGCCAGAATGTCGGTCAGGCGTTTGAAGTCAAAGGCGGCGCCGCTGCGTCCCATGCGGAACAGCGGGCCGACGAGCAGCTGCTTGAGTGCGTCTCCGGTCGCGGAGAGCTTTGCGCCGAAGCTGCCGCCGTCCGCCGACAAAAAGATCAGCAGCGTCGCCACAAGCAGTGCGATGAGAATGGCGAGCAGACCGCGGATCACAGAGAACAGGATCTGACGTTTCTTAGTCATGGCAAACCCTCCTGATTTCCTCTTCGCTCTGGGCCTTGAGCCCGAGCATGTATTCGCCCATCACATCATCAGTGAGGGTGGAGGTGTCTTCAAAATACGCGGCGATTTTGCCGCCATGCATGACAATCAGGCTGTCGGACAGCTCCATGACCTCGGCCAGATCCGCCGAAATCAAAAGCACCGCAATGCCGGAGCGCGACAGCTCGACGAGCTTTTTGCGGATGAATTCCGTCGCGCCGACGTCAATGCCGCGCGTCGGCTGGTCGGCGAGAATGAGCAGCGGATTGCCCGAGAATTCACGCGCGACGACGACCTTCTGGATATTGCCGCCCGAGAGCATGCCGACCTGCTGCTTGCGGGACTTGCACAAAACAGCGTAATCCTCAATCAGTTTGTCCGCCTCATCGTGGATGGCTTTCATGTTGAAAAGAGGCCCGCGGTTCAGGCGCTTTTCCGCCGAGCGGTCGGAAATGAGGTTTTCTTCAATGGACGCGCTGCCCGCGATGCCGTAGAGCATACGGTCTTCCGGGATGAGCGCGACGCCTTTGTCGCGCAGCTTCTGCTGCGAGAGCCCGAGAATGTTCTCCGACTGCATCGTCACCGTGCCCGCGTTCGGCGTCAGGAAGCCGAAGAGCATGTCGACCAGCTCCTTCTGACCGTTGCCCTCGACGCCCGCAATGCCAAGGATCTCGCCCCGGCGCACGTCGAAGGAGATTTTGTCCAGCATCTTCTTGTGCCACTCGTTGACGTATTCGACATCACGCACGCGCAGCACAACATCCGTCGGCTGCGCCTTGTCCTTTTGCACGTTCAAAATGACGTCGCGGCCGACCATCAGACGTGAAATTTCTTCCTTTGTCACGTCGCACGTGTTGTAAACGCCCATCGAGCGTCCGCCGCGCATGATCGTCAGCCGGTCGGTGATCTCCATGATCTCGTTCAGCTTGTGCGAGATAAAGACGATGGTATAACCCTGCTCCTTTAAATGCCGCAGCTCCTTGAACAGCTCGACCGTCTCCTGTGTAGTCAGAACCGCCGTCGGCTCATCCAGAATCAGGATCTTCGCACCGCGCACGAGCGCCTTGAGGATCTCGACCTTCTGCTTCATGCCGACCGGGATATCCATGACCTTGGCCTCCGGCTCGACGTGCAGGTTGTATTTTTCGGCGTATTCCTTCGTGATGGCGACGGCCTTTGCGTGGTCGATGAACAGGCCCCTGCGCGGGGCCATGCCGAGCACCATGTTTTCCGCGACGGTCAGGCTCGGCACGAGCATGAAGTGCTGATGCACCATGCCGATCCCGTGGGAAATAGCGACGGTGGGGGACGAGAGCGTCAGCTTTTCACCGTTTACCCAGATTTCGCCGCTCGTCGGCTGCTCCAGACCGAACAGCATCTTCATAAGCGTGGATTTACCGGCGCCGTTTTCACCCATCAGCGCGTGAATTTCGCCTCTGCGGAGGTTAAAATCAACGCCCTGATTGGCCGCGACACCGTTGGGATACACCTTTGTGATCCCTTTCATCTGGACGACGTATTCCTCGTCCAAACGGCCGGTTTTTTCGTCTGGCATACGATATGTTCCTCTCTTTCTTTAGAAAAAGTCGTGCGTATGAAAAAAGCAATAAGTAATAGTGAATAAAGAACAAACGCGGGCGAGCGTTTTTTCGCTATTCACTGTTACTCGAAGAAGGTGTTTTTTAAGGGAAGCCTAAGGCTCCCCTTGGGCACAAGGGGCCGATTCCCCCTATCAGGGGGAAATGGCCCGAAGGGCCAAAAGGGGTAGGGATGCTGGCGCGTAGCGCCTGAGGGGATTCGAACGCAGCGGGTTTTGTAGTACTCTGAAATTTGCAACAAATCCCCTCCGCCATTTGCTTCGCAAATGCCACCTCCCCTTACCGCGCGGGGCGCGGCAATGGCAGGCTTTGCGCCAGACGGCAGCCCTGAGGCATTGTCGGCCGCTTCTTCTCGGCAAAGAAATCAAGGGGCGGGCAGAGTCGCCCGCCCCTACAAGGTCAAAAGAATGCTTGAACGAAATTGACTTACGGTCTGACAGAGTCGCGCAGGGCGGCGAGATCGAAGTTGGCGTCGAACGCGGTGTCGACCTTGACGCTGCCGTCCATGATGCCCTTCTGAGCAGCCTCAACGGCGGCCTTGGTGTCGGCGGAAGCGTACTTGTCATAGTTCTTGTCGGTCACGATGCCGACGCCGCCCTCTGCGAGGCCGAGCTGAACTTCGGAGCCCCAGTAGGTCTTACCGGCATCCCACTGGTCGAAGATCCAGACGATGGAGTTGCCGATGTTCTTCAGACCAGAGGTCAGCGTCAGGGCTGCCAGGTCGGAGGAGAAGGTCAGCTCCTGGTCGGAGTCGACGCCGATGAACCATGCCTTGCCGGTGTCCAGAGCAGCCTCAGCCGCGCCGTTGCCCGCGTTGCCCGCGACGCCCCAGATGATATCGCACTTGTTGTCGTTGATCATGCTCAGGCCGTATTCCTTGGCGATAGCGGTGTCAACGTAGTCGTTGGTGTAGCGGGTGTCGATCTTGATGTCCGGGTTCACGGACTGGGCGCCCTCGATGAAGCCGATCAGGAAGTCGTTGATGACGGGGGAGTCCACGCCGCCGACGAAGCCCACCACGGCGTCCTCGTTGATGTTCTCCAGGTTGGTGTCCGTGGTCATGTTGGCCGCGTAGACGCCCACCAGGTAGCCCATGTCGTTCTGCTTGTAGGTCAGGTTCAGCACGTTGGCGTTCTCGCCCACATAGGTGTTGTCGTC
>CADBOK010000218.1 GCA_902796245.1 Oscillospiraceae bacterium
ATGATCGAAAAGGCTGTTGACGAAGGCTACAACGTCATCGTGATGCCGGGCTACGCCTTCGGCGGCGCCATCGTCGAGGCTGCTCCGGAATTCCCCGAGGTCAAGTTCATCGCGCTCGACGTTGCCAAGGGCGACCTGCTCGAGGCCGGTGTTGCCAAGGCTGGCGAAAGCTATGACTACAACCCCGACAACTGGGATCTTGAAAAGTATGTTGACATGAGCAATGTCTACTGCGCGATCTATCAGGAAGAACTCTGCGGCTACATGGCCGGTTACGCGGCTGTCAAGCTGGGCTATAAGAGCCTCGGCTTCCTGGGCGGCATGGCTGTTCCCGCCGTTATCCGCTATGGCTACGGCTTCGTGCAGGGCGTTGACGCTGCGGCTGCCGATCTGGGCCTGTCCGACGTCACCCTGAACTACGTCTATGGCGGTCAGTTCTTCGGCGACGCTGATATCACCGCTGTTATGGATACCTGGTATGCAAACGGCACCGAGGTCGTCTTCGCCTGCGGCGGCGGCATCTACACCTCCGCTGTTGACGCTGCCAAGAAGGCCAACGGCAAGGTCATCGGTGTTGACGTTGACCAGGCTGGCGTTATCGCCGGCTATGCGGGCGTTGACGGCCTGACCGTTACCTCCGCGATGAAGGGTCTGTACCCCGCTACTTACGACACGCTAAACGACGTCATCAACAACGGCAACTGGGCCAACTACGTTGGCAAGATCACAACGCTGGGCCTCGTCTCCGCGGACGACCCCGAGGCGAACTACGTCCAGATCCCGATGGGCGAGGGCACGCAGTGGTCCGACAGCTTCACGCAGGACGACTACAAGGCAATGGTCGCTGATATGTACAGCGGCAAGATCACCGTCAGCAACGACATCAGCAAGGCCGCTTCCGACTTCGCTACCGTCATCACGGTCGACGATCAGGGCGCGATCAAGGGCTAATTCGTCCAGGCTGACCATCAGGTCCTAATAAAAAGGGGACGGACAGCAGTCCGTCCCCTTTTCCCGTATCAGACAGGAGGAAACACCATGGGCAAGACCATCGGCATTCTGGGCGGCATGGGGCCGCTCGCAACGGCGGATCTGTTCCGCAAAATTACGCTTCTGACGGATGCGTCCTGCGACAACGAGCACATCCGCGTCTATATCGATTCCAACGCCCGCATCCCCGACCGCACGGCGGCGATTTTGTCCGGCGGGCCGGATCCCGTGCCGGAGATGGCCTCGGCCCTGCGCTCGCTGGAGCGCTGCGGGGCGGACTGCGTCATCATGCCGTGCAACACCGCGCATTATTTTCTGCCCCGCCTGCAGGCCATGACGAGCCTGCCGTTTCTCAGCATGCTCGAGGCCACGGCAAAGACCTGCGCAAAGGACTTCCCCGGCAAGACCGCCGCGATCCTCGCGACGAAGGGCACGCTTGCAACCGGCCTTTATGAAAAGGCGCTGGCCGCGCAGGGCGTGCGCTGCCTTGTGCCGGACGCGGGCGAGCAGGATGTGCTGATGCACCTGATCTATGATATTGTAAAGGCGTCAAAGCCGCTTGAGCCGGAGCAGGGCGCGTGGCAGGCGCTTCTGGACGGGCTCCGCGCGCGCGGCGCGGATTATTTCATCCTCGGCTGCACAGAGCTTCCCATCATTGCCGACACCCTGCCGCAGCCCGGCCCCTTCGTCGATCCGACGGCAGAGCTTGCCAAGGCCGCCATCCGCTTCTGCGGGTATGGCGTGAAGGGAGAATAACGCCGGGGCGGATCCGATCTGCGGTGCAGCGCGTGTACGGCCCGCACCCAAGCCCCCCCTGAAAGGGGAGGCGGCTCGGCGGTACGCCGAGGCGGAGAGGTCATGCAGCAGGGAATCACAAATTCTGTGTGGATCTCCGGCGAATCCGGATGCATCCGCATATTCGGATTGTAGGGGCCGATGCCCACATCGGCCCTTTGCGAAGGGGAGCCGAAGGCGCTCCCGCGCCAGTGATTCACCGAAGGAAACGTTTTCAATGTTGCAACAAAGAAACCCGGGAAGGCCGCGGCCTTCCCGGGTTGGTTTTTGATTTGCGTGTCAGCGGATCGTGATGATCTCGTATTCGTCCTGGCCGAGGCCGAGCTTTTTGCCGTGCTCGATCAGATCCTGCCAGTGTGTGTTGTCATGCACGGCGTGGAAGCGGTCGCAGTCATGCTCGTGCTTCTGGTCGGTAATGGCGCTGTTCGGCAGAACCGGCTGGCGGTTGACAGCCTCGGCGCAGGCAAGGTCCAGCGCGACGGGGTCGGCGGATGCAAACATGCCGACGTCCGGGACAATGGGGACGTCGTTTTCCGGGTGGCAGTCGCAGTTCGGCGAGATGTCGCGGACAATGTTGATGCAGTAGCTGGGACGACCGTCCAGCACGGCCTTGGCGTATTCCGCAATCTTGCAGTTGAGGAGCCTGACGCTGGCCTGGAAAGTCGGATGGATGGCGTCCTTGGGACAGACCGCGATGCAGCGGCCGCAGCCGACGCAGTTGTTCTGGTCAATCCGGCACTTTTTGTTTTCAATCTGCGGGCCGTTGTGTGCGCAGATCTTCGCGCAGGCCCCGCAGCCGACGCACAGGTCTGCCTCGACATACGGCTTGCCGTCGGCGTGCATGGCCATCTTGCCCGCGCGCGAGCCGCAGCCCATGCCGATGTTCTTGAGCGCGCCGCCGAAG
>CADBOK010000219.1 GCA_902796245.1 Oscillospiraceae bacterium
CTGAACCCGACGGACGATCAGATCCGCTATGCCCTGCGCAACAACTACTGCCGCTGCACGGGCTATGTGAAGATCATGGATGCCGTGCGTCTGGCGGCGAAATGCCGCCGCGAGGGCTTCATCCCGGAGCCGTCGGAAGACGACTGGAAGCTCGGCTCAAGCGTCCACCGCATCGACGTCGAGGAAAAGGTGCTCGGCTACGGCAAGTACCCCGACGACTGGTACCTGCCCGATATGTGCTACGGCTCCGCCGTCCGCAGCCAGTACCCGCGGGCCAGAGTCCTCGCCATCGACGCTTCGAAGGCCGAAGCGCTGCCCGGCGTCGTGCGCGTCATTACGGCGGCGGATATCCCCGGCGAAAACAAGGTCGGCCATCTGAAGCACGACCAGTATTCGCTTATCCCCATCGGCGGGCTGACGCATTATCTGGGCGACGCGATCGCGCTTGTGGTCGCGGAAACGCCGGAAATTCTGGAAAAGGCGAAGAAGCTCGTAAAAGTAACCTACGAACCGCTGCCCGCCGTCCATAACCCGCCTGAGGCATGGGCGGAGAACGCGCCGCTCGTGTTTGACGAGGAAGCGTCGAACGTGCAGGCGTATAAGCATATCGCGCGCGGCGACGCGGATACTGCCATCAAAAACTCCAAATATGTTATCTCGCAGCACTTTGAGACCCCGTGGACGGAGCATGCGTTCCTGGAGCCGGAGTGCGCGGTCTCCTACATCGACCCGGACGGCTATGTGATGGTTCTTTCGACCGACCAGTCCTCCCACACGACGCTGCACGAGTGCAAGCTCCTGCTGGGCTCTGACAAGGTCCGCGTGCAGAACCAGCTTGTCGGCGGCGGCTTCGGCGGAAAAGAGGACATGAGCGTCCAGCACCATGCCGCGCTCATCACCTATCTGACCGGCAAAACCGTCAAGGTCAAGCTCACGCGCCCGGAGTCCCTGCTCATCCACCCCAAGCGCCACCCGTTCTGGATGGACTTCACCATGGGCTGCGACGAAAACGGCATCATTCAGGGCGTCAAGGCCAGGGTCTATTCCGACACCGGCGCGTTCGCCTCTCTGGGCGGCCCGGTGCTTGAGCGTGCGTGTACGCACGCAGCCGGCCCCTATAACTATCAGAATTTTGAGATCGAGGGCACGGCCTATTATACCAACAACCCGCCCGCGGGCGCGTTCCGCGGCTTCGGCGTCACGCAGACGTGCTTCGCCACCGAGACGCTTCTGAACGAAATGGCCGATAAGGTCGGCATCACCCCGTGGGAGATCCGCTACCGCAACGCCATCCGGCCCGGGCAGGAGCTGCCGAACGGCCAGATCGTCGGTTCGGAGACGGGCCTTGTCGAGACGCTGGAGGCTGTCAAGCCGTATTACGACGAGGCCATGAAGCTGGGCAAGCCCGTTGGCATCGCCTGCGCGCTGAAAAACGCGGGCGTCGGCGTCGGCATCCCCGACTGGGGCCGCTGCAAGCTGATCGTGGAGGACGACGCGAAGGTACATATCTACGCGGGCGCCTCGTGTATCGGACAGGGTGTCGGCACGGTGCTCGTGCAGATGATCGTCACGAATACGCCGCTGAAGCGCAGCGATATCGTCTATGAGCGCTCGAATACCTGGATCGCGCCGGACTCCGGCGACACCTCCGGCTCCCGTCAGACGCTCGTGACGGGCGAGGCGTGCAGAAGAGCCTGCGAAAAGCTCGCCGCCGCGCTGGAAACCCATACGCTTGCGGAGCTTGCCGGGCAGGAATTCTACGGCGAGTATCTTGCCAAAACCGATAAGCTTGGCGCGGACGTGCCGCATCCCGTCTCGCACGTAGCCTACGGCTACGCCACGCAGATGTGCGTTGTCGACAAGAAGACCGGCAAGGTCGAATCGCTTGTCGCGGCGCACGACGTCGGCAAGGCCGTCAACCCGCGCTCGTGCGAGGGGCAGATCGAGGGCGGCGTCGTCATGAGCATGGGCTACGCGCTGCGCGAGCAGTATCCCATCGACGAAAACTGCAAGCCCATCGAGAAATACGGCGAGCTCGGCCTGTTCCGGGCGCATGAGATCCCGAAGATCGTACCCATCGTAGTCGATAAGCCGGGCCTCGACGTTGCCTGCGGCGCCATCGGTATCGGCGAAATTACGTCGATCCCCACCGCGCCCGCTATCGCAGACGCCTATTTCCGCTACGACGGCGAGCGCCGCACGAAGCTGCCGCTTGCCAACACGCCGTATGAAAGGAAGGGAAAGTAACCATGGCCATCAAGAAACGCTTCCCCTACAAGGCGGCCTTCGTCGCCTGCAACGGCGGCTGCCGCGCCACGGCAGACTGCCAATACGGCTGCGTCGGCTGCGAGCTTTGCGTGAACGTGTGCAAATTCGAGGCCATTGCCCTGAATGAATACGGCGTGGCCGAGGTCAACGAGGACAAGTGCATCGCCTGCGGCAAATGCGTGCGCGAATGCCCGCGCGAGCTCATCCGCATCCAC
>CADBOK010000220.1 GCA_902796245.1 Oscillospiraceae bacterium
CGTAGATACGCTGGGACTCGAAGATGACGCAGGGATCGGTGCCGTTCAGAGCCGCCTGCATGATGCCCTTGGCTTCGTACGGAGTGGCCGGGAAGAAGACCTTCAGGCCGGGGATGTGGGAGACGATGGCGACCCAGTCCTGAGAATGCTGCGCGCCGTACTTTGCGCCGACGGACATACGCAGGATCATCGGCATCTTGAGGATGCCGGCGGACATGGCCTGCCACTTGGACATCTGGTTGAAGACCTCGTCGCCTGCACGGCCGAGGAAGTCGCAGTACATCAGCTCGACGACGGCGCGGCCGCCGCACATGCAGTAACCGACGGCGGTGCCGACGATGGCAGCCTCGGAAATCGGGGAGTTGAACAGGCGGGAGTGCGGGATAACGTCCATCAGGCCGCGGTAGACCGCGTATGCGCCGCCCCAGTCGCGCACGTCTTCGCCGTAGGCGACGAGCGTGGGATCCTCATAATACTTGTCGATGAGCGGCTCGAAGATGGCGTCGCGGATGTTGTAGCGCTTCATGGCGCTGACTTCCTTGCCGTCTTTGAAGTGCACGCGTTCCTTCTTGGCCAGATCCGCGTAGCGCTTGCAGCTCTCCTTCGGGCCGGTGACATTCAGCTTCTGACCGGGCGCGCCCATGGAGCGGACATGCTCGTTGGAGAACATGAGGTTCGCCAGATAATCCGGGTTCTTGTCGAAGTCGACGTACGGAGAGATCTCCTTGTCGTCGGCTGCACGGCAGATCATGGTCATGCGGTCGGCGGTGTCCTGCAGGAGCTTGGCAAAGAACTCGTCAGACTCGACGCCGGCTTCCACGAGCGCCTCGCGGAACTTGACGATCGGGTCGTGGCTGCGCCAGTCTTCGATCTCCTCCTTGGAGCGGTAAGCGTTCTGGTCAGAGGTGGAGTGGCCGACCAGACGATAGGTTACGACGTCGAGCAGGACGGGGCCTTCGTTGTTCTTGATGAGCTCCATCTTGCGCTTGTATGCGTCAATAACAGCCAGCGGGTTCCAGCCGTCGACACGCTCGGCGTGCATCTGGCTCGGGGTGATGCCGGCGCCGAGACGTGCGGGCATGTTGTAGGCCATGGTCTCGCCCATGGTCTGACCGCCCATGCCATAGAAGTTGTCAAAGACGTTGAAGATGATGGGCAGGCCACCCTTGCGGCCTTCCTCCCAGAGGGTCTTGAACTGATCCATAGCGGAGAAGTTCATTGCCTCGTAGACCGGGCCGCAGCCGAGAGACGCATCGCCGATGTTGCAGACGACGACGCCCTTCTTGTCGTTGTTCTTCTGGTACAGCGCAGCGCCTGCCGCAATGGGGGCGGAGCCGCCGACGATGGCGTTGTTGGGATAGATGCCGAACGGCAGGAAGAAGGCGTGCATGGAGCCGCCCATGCCGTGATGGAAGCCGTTTTCACGGGCAAAGATCTCGGCGACAGTGCCGTAGAGCAGGAAACGGATAGCCAGCTCCTTGACGTCGCTGGTGTCGGCAAACTTCTTGACGGCTGCGAGGGTCTTGCCGCCAAGGAAGTTTTCCATGGTCTGCATGAGCTCTTCATCAGAGAGCTTGTTGATGCAGCTGAGGCCCTTGGAGAGGATCTCGGAGTGGCTTCTGTGGGAGCCGAAGGTGATGTCGTCCTTGTTCAGCAGATACGCTTCGCCGACGCAGGAGGCCTCCTGGCCGTAGCTCAGGTGCGCGGGGCCGGGATAGGTCGTCTCGACGCCGTTGTAGTTGGCCTGGGTCTTGATGAGGGTGAGCATATGCTCAAACTCACGGCAGATGGCCATGTCGCGATAGATGCGGATGAGGTCTTCCTTGGTGTAGTTGCCTTCTTCCAGCTCCTGCTTGATGGTCTTGTTGTACTGGCAGACGGGGATATCTTCAAAGTGGATATAGCCGGGCTCGCGGACTTTTACGGGATCGATATACAAAGATTTCGGCATAATTTCGTCCTTCCTTTCTCTTACTTGGCAAGCAGCGTCATGAAGTTTTCAAGGCTCTTGCACAGCTCGCTCATGTAGCGCGCGGCGGGTGCGCCGTCGATGACTCTGTGGTCGAAGGTCAAAGACAGGCCCATGGCCGGATACGTTTCGATGACGCCGTCCTTTGCGGACTTGATCTTCGTCTGGATGTTGCAGACGCCGAGGATGCCGGTCTGAGGCGGATTAATGACAGGCGTGAACGCCTCGCATCCAAACGAGCCGATGTTGGAGATGGTGAAGGTCGCGCCGGACATATAATCGGGGCTGAGCTTACCGTCGCGGGCTTCCGCGGCAAGGCGCTTGGCTTCCACGGACAGCTCGAGCAGCGTCATCTGGTCGGCGTTAAAGATCGTGGGGACGATCAGGCCGCGCGGGGTGTCACAGGCAAAGCCGAGGTTGACGGTATTGAAGTGGCGGACGACGTTCTCTTCGAGGACGTTGGCGTTCAGATCCGGGCAGGACTTGATGGTCTTCGCGACGGCGAACATGACCATGTCGTTGAGGCTGACCTTGCCCATGGGCGCATCAAGCGGCTTGAGCATGGCGCGGTAGGCCTGAATCTGGGTGGCGTCGAAGGAATACTGCTGCGTGAGCTGTGCCGTGGTGGACAGGCTCTTCATCATGGACTTGGCTGTGGCCTTGCGGACAGGACTCCACTTGACGTCTTCAAACTCGGCGGCAGCGGGAGCGGCTGCGGCAGGAGCTGCATACGCGGCGGCTGCACCGGAAGCGATCAGCTTGTCGATATCGCGCTCGATGATGCGGCCGTTGGGGCCGGTGCCGGTGGCAAGCGCCGGGTTGACATTGTTCGCGACAGCCTTGGCCATAGCGCGCGGAGAGATAGCCTTGAGCTCGGCTGCGGCGGCGGGAGCAGCGGCAGCGGCGGGAGCAGCGGGAGCGGTTTCTTCTGCGGCGGGAGCAGCTGCGGGGGCCGGAATCTCTGCGCCGGGCTTCAGGAATTCAAATGCATCGCCGGGGTTGCCGACGGCGCAGACGTTGGCAAGGCACGGAACCTCGTCGCCATCCTCATAGAACTTGGCGAGAAGCGTGCCGGAGGCGGTGGATTCGCACTCGAATTCCGCCTTGTCGGTCTCGTAGGTGAACAGGACGTCGCCGGTGTTTACCTGATCGCCGACGTTCTTCTTCCACTCGCCGATAATGCAGGACTCGACCGTAATGCCTTCCTTCGGCATGATAACAGCCTGTGCGCAGGGGCCTGCGGGCGCGGCTGCGGCTGCGGGAACGGCAGCCTTGGGGGCTTCTGCCGCAGGGGCAGCGGGTGCAGCGGTAGCTGCCGGAGCGTTTTTCAGCGCGGAGGTATCCTCACCGGGGGTACCGATGGCGCAGACATTGACCAGGCACGGAACCTCGTCGCCGTCTTCGTAGAACTTTTCGAGCAGGGTGCCGGAGGCGGTGGACTCGCATTCGAACTCCGCCTTGTCAGTTTCATAGCTGAAGAGGACGTCGCCGACGTTTACCTGATCGCCAACATTCTTCTTCCACTCGCCAATGATGCAAGATTCGACTGTAATGCCTTCCTTGGGCATCAATACGCCTTCTGCCATAAGTGTTTCACTCCTATTTTATTATATATTATTTGTTGGCCAGCAGGTATTTTTCCGCTTCCGGACTCCACAGACCATTGTGGCGCTTGGTGATCTCATCGAGCTTTGCGAACAGCGGGTCGGTCTGGCCCAGCTTGCCGAAGTCGGCGATAGCCGTCAGAGGCAGCTCGATCTGGGTGTAGATGAGCTTCTTGCCGCCGGGGATCTTCGGCAGGTTCAGGACGGTGTCAACAACGGCGTTCAGACCGCCGATGTGGGTAATCATCGCGGCGGGGTTGATCTTGCCGGAGGTCATCATCTCGATGGCTTCCTTCATGTCGCTGGTGTTGCCGCCGGAGGTACCGACCACATGGGTGTAGAGGTAATGGACGTTGTACCAGTTGAATTCCGCCTTGAACTGGCTGTTGGTCGGGCCGGCGAAGAAGTTGAGGCAGCCGTCGAAGCCGAGGATATCGCCGGCCTGCTCAACAACGGGCTTTACGGGGGCGAAGCAGATGACATCGTCGTAGCCGGTGCCGCCGGAGAGCTCGCGCAGATAGTTGGTGTCGCAGCCGGGCTTGGCCGTGTTGACGTAGTGCAGCTCAACGCCCATTTCCTTCGCGTGCTCAACAGTATAGATGCTCTGGGCGCGCGCGAGTCTGGCATCGTCGATATCGGTGATGACGAGCAGGCTCGGACGGCGGTCGCAGTGCAGTGCGTAGTCGATGGCACCGAGGCCCATGGGGCCGACAGAGGCGAGCATTGCCATCTTGCCGCCCTCAACAATGCCCATCTGATGCTCATAGGAGCCGGGCTTGGTATGGTACATGGCGTGGAACGTGCCGATGATGCAGCTCATCGGCTCTGCCAGAGAGCCATAGAAATAGGTATCGGAGTTGTACGGCAGGAGATTGTCGGTCAGCAGCGTCTCGATGGGGATGTTGGAATACTGGCTGTCGCCGCCGCAGTACTGGTAGGAATAGCCGGGAGCCAGCTGAGAGCCCTTGTAGAAGTGGGCGGGCTGGATGGCAAAGCCCTGACCGGGTTTGTACTTGTTCTTCCAGTTTTCGCCGACCTCGGTAATCACACCGCAGAATTCGTGGCCGACGATCGTCGGGTGCTCCGCGACGTCGTTGGGGACGCGCTTGTGCTCCTCGCCCTCGACTGCGGCCTTGTAGGTCGACATGCAGATCGAGTCGGAAATGACCTTGACCTGAACATCATCCGGGCCGACCTGCGGGAGTTCGATCTCCTCCAGGCGAAGGTCCATTTTGCCATGGATACGGACAGCTTTCGTTTTCATAGGTTCCATTCCTTTCTTGAATTTACCTTGCAAAAATCATCCAACCGAAAATGGGATTGTGTTGGTTTGTATTGATTTTACCTTATTGTAGCGCAAGAATCTCAAAGTGTCAACGATAAATCCCACTTTTGGGTGCGGGATTGCGTTGTTTTTTGTGGGAGCGCTTTGCGTTCCCCTTCCCTGCCGGGCGCACCGGGGAAAAGCTTTGGGGCACTGTTCTTCCATATGGGCTGTTGACAATCGTTATCTTTTTTGGTATGCTCTGATTATAACATACGTTAACAGGAATCGATGGAGGATATAAAATGGAACATCTCAGACTTTCGGACGGAGAATGGAAGCTGATGAAGGCGCTCTGGAGCCGTCAGCCGCAGACGCTGGCAGAGCTGGTCGCGGCGCTGGACGCAGAGACCGGCTGGAGCCGGGCGACGATCTTCATGATGCTCAAGCGGCTGATTGCCAAGGGCGCGGTCACAATGGACGACAGCGGAAAATTTCAGGAATACAGCACCGCCATCACATATGCCGACGTCGAGCCAGAGGAAACGGAATCCTTTTTATCCAAGGTCTACGGCGGCAGCGTGGGGATGATGGTATCGAACCTGGTCGACCGCGGCGCGCTGTCTGAACAGGAAATTCGGGAGTTAAAAGCCATTTTGGACGCAGCGGAAAAACAGGAGGAATCCTCATGCTGAAAGAAGTTTTGACCATTTCGGCGCATGCGCCGCGCATCCTGTTCCTGACGAAAAAGCAGCGTACAAGCGTTCTGTTCGTGATTCTGACGCTGCTGCTCGTCGCTTCTGCGACCGGCTGCTCGTTTGCGGAGCTGACGCGGCAGAAAGCAGACGAAACCACATTGCCGGAGAAGCCGGAAAAAGGCATATCGGAAACCGCGCCTGCGACGGAGCAGGCGCAGAAGGATGGATTCCTGCGTGATGCGGCGCTGCGCACAAAGTTTACGCCGGATGCTGCACAGGTGCCGGACGATGAGATCGTCGGCTTTTTCCGCGCCGCCGAAAGTGCGCTTGCGGATAAGCAGGGGCTGGAGTTTGTGACGCTGGATGGGTTTTCGCCGGAAAAACTCTTTCTGCTGTTTCTGGCGTGGACCAATGAGGATACGCTGCGCAGCTGCCAGAATCCTGCTGATAAGCTGTTTTACTTCTCAGAAGCAGCCATTTGCCGGACGCTGGACTGCTATTTTAAAGACTATCGCTTCGACATCACGCGCTGTGAAAGCTATGACGCACAAAGCGGTATGGTCGTTCTCCCGACAGTCTCTGTCGATGATGGCGCTCTGGATATGCGTTTTTATGGGAAGAAGCAGAATGGCGACATGGTAACATATGCCGTCGATTTTTACACTGCAGAGGGCAATGGAGCATCCGAACGGCTTTCTCACCGGAAAGAATATACACTCCAATGCTATGACGGCGGATTCTATCTTCTGAGTGCCAATGGTGTAAACACGCCTGATCGGATCGGGGAAATTGGCGGCATTTGCCTCTGGGATGCATGGGATATGCTGCCGAAGACGCTGACAGAGGGGTTCACAGACCTTGGCGTCGTTGGCGTTTCGCGAGAGAACTATGACGTGGTCATGTACGGCCGCGACGGCCTGTATGTCCATGTGCCCCGTTTACAGGAGGGCAAGGAGGACACGGAGCGGGGGCTTGGTGACAGAGTGTGCGGTATCTATACGACATCCCCGGATTATCCGACACAGCGCGGCCTGCGCGTTGGCGATCCGGAGTCCCGGGCGATAGAGCTTTACGGTGAAGATTACCTGTGGTTCACCTTTGGATACGAGCAGCAGGACGGCGTGATCACACGCATCGGTTTCTTTACATATTACGATGCATGGGGCACGGACGCGGTGATCGTGCCTCCGCCCGTTGATTACCTGCCGGAGAAGTGATGGAGGGAGGATGATCGAAATGCGAGAGATTTTGAGCCTTTCGGCGCTGATTCTGGCTGTGCTTTTGGTGCGGGCGATATTCAAAAACCGCGTGCCGAAGCGGATGATCTATTGCCTGTGGCTGGTCGTGCTTTTGAAGCTCTGTTTGCCGGGAACTTTGTTTTCTCTGCCGGTTCTTCCGGCGGAGGAAGGACTGCGCCGGTTCAGCGCGTGGAGGCCCCCGCGCAGACTGCTCCGGTGCAGCAGCCCGCGCAGGCTGTGACGCAGACGCCTGCGCAGCAGCCGGTTTCCCCGGCGCAGGAGGCTGCGGAGCCGGCGGCAAAAGCGCTGACGGCGATGCAGATCTTTCAGATCGTTTGGGCAGGCGGAAGCGCGCTGCTCGGGCTTTGGCTGCTGGGTACGTGTCTGGTGTTTACAGTTCGGCTGCGCAAGAGCCGGAGATTCCTCGGAAAGCACGGAAGAACGAACATTTACGTTGCGGACTGCATCAAATCGCCGTGCCTTGCCGGGCCGGTTCCGGCGGTCTATCTGACGGAGGATGCGCTGCAAACGGATGCGTCTGAATTGATCCTGCGCCATGAGCTCACTCATCTGCGGCATCTGGATTTCTTGTGGTCGTTCTACCGGACAACGGCTGTGATCGTCTACTGGTGGAACCCGTTTATCTGGCTTGCCGCGGTTTGTTCCAAGCGCGACGCGGAGCTGGCGTGCGATGAGGCGGTCGCCGCCGGGCTTTCGGACGCACAGCGCCTTGCCTACGCGCGGGCGATTCTGGCGCAGGCCCCGCGTAAGGCGGCAGCTCTGAGCCTTGCCGGGCCTCCGGTCAGGGAGCGGATTTTGTTCCTGACGAAGAAGCAGCGCACGAGCGTTCTGTGCGCTATTCTGGCGCTGCTGCTGGTCATGTCCGCTGCCGGGTGCTCGCTTACGGAGCTGACGCGGCAGAAACTAGGAGAGATCACGCTGCCGGAGGAAACTCCAGTCATGGAGGAACCAACCGATACGCCGGAACCGGCAGATACGCCGATTGAGCAAGAAGAACCTATACAGGAGCCGCAGACGCAGATGCTCCCCACCCCGACCTCTTCCATGTTCGGCCTGACCGGGCGGGAAGCGGTGCTCTTTGACGCGGCGGTTGCACAGCGGTACCCGCGTGACGACAATGATATTGTGCTGCCGAGCCTGCGCGAATACGGTTCGTTTGA
Source organism: Oscillospiraceae bacterium (assembly GCA_902796245.1). Classification (GTDB taxonomy): domain Bacteria; phylum Bacillota; class Clostridia; order Oscillospirales; family Oscillospiraceae; genus CAG-170. The sequence goes on from CADBOK010000220.1 coordinate 7,955, forward strand.
GGAAAACGGGAAAACTGTCGTCATCTGCTACCTGCATTATGATTTTTACTATGACTACACCGGCCCTGACTGGGAGTGGAACGGGGGCGGCTCAACGACAGTGGCGAGATTCGAGCTGGATGCGCCGGGCAATATCTGCACGGGCTTTGCGGAGTACCCGAGCGGGAGTCTGAGCGACTGGATCCGCGATTTCTGCGGCCCGCTGGCCGTGCAGAATGCAGATGGGGCGTGGGTACTGCCGGAAACGTCCGGAGACTGGTTCCCGGCGGTGGAAAATCCGCTCCAGCAGTATCTGGAGGTGATCACTTCCACTGCCCCGTCAAGTGACGCGCCTGCGGCGGCTTCTCTCTCTGAGGATATGATTTGGGAATCTGTCCACGAAAAGCTGGATTACGCGCAGTGGGCGCAGGAAATGACCGACGAATACATAGGAACCCTTCAGAAATTCCAGATTGAGGACAGCAAAATGAGCGATCTTCCAGGGGACGTTTCCCAGTGGCCGCGCTATTATTCCGCGTTTGTCGACTATTTCAGCGCTGCAAACGCCGATCTGCGGTATCTGGACGCGGATACCATCTGGACGACGGACTTATCTAAAGACCGGCAGTCACTGATCGTCACGATGACGCGGGCAGACGTCGTGCTGACGCTTTCCTATTCGCTCCAGACCTCACAGATCACGGAGGTCAGCACGCGCCGGACCGTAGTCATGCAGAGCGCGACCGATAGTTCTGTCACAGCCGAGCATATCACGTTGCTGAATTCTTCCCTTGAAGAGGATCTGCAAACGCTCAAGGCCCTGAATATCCCGCCGCAAAATTATTGGTATGGATATTACCGGGTCGATTCCGGTGAAATTTACACCTATACGGTCGACCCGGACGCGCCTGTCACGATCTATGATATCTCACAGGTCTATGGCGCGGGTGAAGACCGGCTGTATACCTTTGAAAACTGGCAGGATTTTGTCACGGCTGTGCAGGCAGACGAGAGACTGCTCATCCAGCCTTATGTACTTACCATACAGAACGGCGTTGTAACAAAGCTCGAGGAGAAATTCTATAATTAAGGAACGCATATTAAAAATTTGCGACTGCCCTTCAGCATTTTCTTTTGCTTCTCCAAAAGAAAATGAGCCCGGAGAGATTTCGATTTCCCTCCGGACCTCCTTGAACCGACCAGAAAAACCCCTTCGGTTTTTCTGGACTTTTCCCGCGGAATCTGATAGAGCTTAAAATTTCCGACGCACCCGCAAAGGCTCCCCTTGGGCTCAAGGGGCCGATTCCCCCTATCAAGGGGAAATGGCCCGAAGGGCCAATGGGGGTAGGGATGCTGGCGCGAAGCGCCTGAGAGGTTGCGGCAGGCAGCCGCAAAAAGCATAAAGCCGGTCAATGGATATAGTGACAGCCGCACGGATGGACTCCGTGCGGCTGTGCTGTATTCCTTTTAAATTGTATCAAGGATCAGCTGGAAGACCGCTTCGGCAGCCTGTTCGCGGATCTCGGGGCGGCTGCCGGACAGGTGCAGCTCCTTGCAGAAGGAGAAGCCTGCCGTGTCGACGGCGATGTAGACGAGGCCGACCGGGCGGCCTGTTCCATCGCCGTCGGGGCCTGCGAGGCCCGTTACGGACACGGCGCAGTCTGTCATGAGGCGTTCGCGCGCGCCGCGTGCCATTTCGTGCGCCGTTTCGCGCGAGACGGCGGTGCAGACGTCAAGCGTCTCCTGCTCCACGCCGAGCAGACGGTGCTTGATCTCGTTTACATAACTTATCACGCCGCCCTTGTATATGGCGGATGCGCCGGGAACGTCGGTCAGCAGCTTGCCGATCAGACCGCCGGTGCAGGATTCCGCCGTGGCGAGCGTCAGGCCCTGCTCTTTCAGGCGGTTGACGACAGCCTCAGCCTTTGTGTTCATCTTCATAGTACCGGATCTGGGTCTTTTCGGTGTTGGCAATGGCGCGGGCGATCAGACCCTCGACGTCCAGCTTCTGCTCCTCGGCCTCGACCTGCGCGAGAACAGGCTTTGTCTTCGGGTGCTTGGGTGTAAAGACGGTGCAGCAGTCCTCATACGGAAGAATAGATGTATCCAGCGTCCCGATGCGGCGGGCGACGGTGACGATCTCTTCCTTATCCATGCCGATAAGCGGATGGAAGATGGGCATGTGGACGACCGCGCCGGTCACGGCCATGGCGTCCATGGTCTGGGACGCGACCTGGCCGAGATTTTCTCCGGTGACGAGGCACTTCGCGCCGTGGTCGCGGCCGATGGCCTCGGCGATGCGCATCATGAAGCGGCGCATGATGATCGTAAAGTATTCCTCGCGGCAGTGGTCGCGGATGGCCTCCTGGATCTCGGTGAAGCCGACGATATCGACGGTCATGCGGCCGCAGAATTTCGTCATGATGTGCGCCAGCTCCAGAACCTTTTCTTTGGCAAGCTCGGAGGTGTACGGATAGGAGAAGAAGTGGATGCACTCGATCTCCACGCCGCGCTTGGCGATCATATAGCCCGCGACCGGGGAATCGATGCCGCCGGAGAGCAGCACTGCCGCGCGGCCGCCCGTTCCGGTCGGCAGACCGCCCGCGCCGGGGACGGACGGGCCGTGGACATAGGCCGCCGTCTCGCGTACCTCGATATTGACGGTATAGTCGGGATTGTGGACGTCGACCAGCACGTTCGGGAATTCCTCTGCCAGCCGTCCGCCGATCTCCTGCGAAATCTGAATGGAGTTCAGCGGGAAGCGCTTATCCGAGCGCTTGGACTCGACCTTGAAGCTATTGGCCGCGGACAGCTCGTCGCCCAGATACTCGCAGACAGCGGTAAACATGGCGTTGAGATTCTTTTCGCAGGCGCGGCAGCGGCACATCTGGGCCACGCCGAAGATCGTGCCGCAGGCCTCCCACGCGCCGTCCAGATCGCAGTC
>CADBOK010000221.1 GCA_902796245.1 Oscillospiraceae bacterium
CGCCGAGCGTCTGCAGCTTTTCCAGCCACGCCGGGCGCACCGCGCGGCGCAGCCAGCTGCGGATGGCAGGCAGCTCACCGGAGAGCATGAAGCTGGACAAAATCGCCGTCACCGCAAACAAAACCGCGTCCGGCAGCCGCCCGATAATGCCCGAGGCCCACGAAAAGAGCGTTTCATAGAGCTTCGAGCCGAGGCCTGCGCCGGTTTTGAAGAACTCCTCGACACCCGCGCGCAGCCCCGTCCCAAGGCCGTCCGGGAGCTTTTCGGCCAGCGCGAGCAGACGGGATTTCAGCCGCTCGAAGAGCGGGGCCAGATTTTCCGCCAGCCGGGGCAGCTGCCGGGCCAGATCCGCAGCCTCCGAGCACAGCAGGCGGCACAGGAAAAACAGCACGCCGAACATGATCCCAAACAGCAGCAGTACGCACAGCCCGGATGCCAGCGGACGCGGAACGCGCGCCCGCGTCTGTAAAAGCCGCACCGGCTTTTCCGCCAGCAGGCTCACCGCGAGCCCGATGAAAAACGGCAGCAGCACCGGCAGCAGCAGCGCGCCGAACGCCCACGCGCCGAGCGCGCAGCCCAGCGCGATCAGAACGGTCTTCCAGATCTTGCGGCTTTTCATGTTTCCGAATTCCTCCTGTGCTTTTCTGCTTGCAATTTGCGGGCGTGTGGTGTATATTGAAGTCTGAGTATAGACACTTGCTTTTCCAACACGGACAATTATGAGGTGAACGCTATGGAACAAAGCCCGAAGTATTATATCGTGGAGGCCGCGGCCCTGCCGGAGATCTTCCAGAAGGTCGCCGAGGCCAAGCGCATGCTCGAGACCGGCGAGACGGACAAGGTCAACGTCGCCGCGCAGGCCGTCGGCATCAGCCGCAGCGCGTTTTATAAGTACCGCGACGCCATCGCGCCGTTTCAGAACCTGATGGCGGGCCGCATCATCACGTTTCAGATCATGCTCAAGGACAAGGCGGGCATCCTGTCTGAGATATTAACTATTTTTGCCAACTGCGGCGCAAATATACTGACGATTAACCAGTCGATCCCCACCGGGGGCCGCGCCATGGTGACCATTTCGGCGGAGACGAGCAATCTCAGCTGCAACATCGAAGCGCTGACCCAGCAAATTGCAGAAAGGAAGGGCGTAGTCAAGGCAGACTGCGTCGCAGGATAAGCATATGCATGGATTTGAATATTTCGTACCCACTGAGATCGTATTCGGCGCGGACAGCACGCAGAAGCTGCCGGAGCTGCTGAAAAAGCGCGGGCTTTCGCGCGTGCTGGTCGTCTACGGCGGCGCGAGCGCGAAGAAAAGCGGATTGCTGGACCACGTCTTCCGGCTGCTGGACGAGGCGGGCGTCCGCTATCGCGCGCTTGGCGGCGTGCAGCCGAACCCGCGCGTGGCGCTCGCGCGCGAGGGCGTGCAGCTGGCGCTGGAATCGGGCGCGGAGCTCATTCTGGCGGTCGGCGGCGGCAGCGTCATCGACACCTGCAAGGCCATCGCCCACGGCGCGGCCAATCCCGGCACGGATATCTGGGAATTCTGGAAGCGCCGCGCGCCGCTGAGTAAATCCATGCCCGTCGGCGTCGTGCTGACCATTCCGGCGGCCGGCAGCGAGACGAGCGACTCCGCCGTTCTGACCAATGCGGAGGCAGGGGAGAAGCGCGGACTCAATACGCCCTTCAACCGCCCGGCCTTCGCCATTCTCGACCCGCTGCTCGCCGCGACGCTCCCGGCGCATCAGGTCGCCTGCGGCGTGAGCGATATCCTCATGCACACGCTCGACCGGTATTTTAACCCCGTCACGGACAATGCCCTGACGGACGAGCTGGCCGAGGCGCTGCTGCGCGTCGTGCTGGAATTTGGCCCTGCCGCCGTGCGCGACGCGCACGACGAAAAGGCCATGAGCGAAATCATGTGGGCGGGCTCCCTGTCGCACAACGGCCTGACCGGCCTCGGCGGCAATAAGGATTTTGCCACGCATCAGCTCGGCCACGCGCTGAGCGAGAAATTTGACGTGTACCACGGCGACAGTCTGACCGCCGTCTGGTCAAGCTGGGCGCGCTCCGTCATGGACGAGGATCCTGCGCGCTTCGCCCGCTTCGCGCGGAACGTCTGGCGCGTGGAGGAGGCGGACGACACCGCCGCCGCGCTCGCCGGTATCGCAAAGCAGGAATCGTTCTTCCGGTCCATCGGCATGCCCGTGCGCCTGAGCGAGCTTTCCTGCGGCGCGCAGGACGAAGCGGGTCTCGAAGACCTTGCCAGCCGGTGCAGCTTCGGAAAGACGCGCACGATCGGCACGTTCCGCGTGCTGGACTATGAGAAGATCCTTGCCATTTACCGCAGGGCCAACGAAGCGTAAGGAGGGGCGACATGAAAAAGCTTGCCATTCTCGGCCCCGGCGTCGTCGGCGGGAGCTGCGCGGAAATTCTGCTGCGGGACGCCGCTCTGCTCGAACGGAACGCGGGGGAAAAGCTGGAGCTTTCGTATGTGCTGGCGCGGCGCGAGCTGCCGGACAGGCCGTACCGGGATCTGGTCGTCACGGATTTTTCCGTGATCGAACGCGACGCGGATGTATTTCTCGTCATGGAGACGATCGGCGGCTGCGGCGCGGCGCTGGAGTATGTCCGCCGCGCGCTTGCTGCGGGCAAGCACGTCGTAACAGCCAACAAGCAGCTCATCGCCGAGCACGGCGCGGAGCTTCTGGCGCTTGCGAAGGCGAACGGCGTGAGCCTTCTGTTCGAGGCCTCTGTCGGCGGCGGCATCCCGGTGCTGCACCCGCTGAGCCAGTGCCTCGGCGCGAATGAGATTTATGAGGTGCGCGGCATTCTGAACGGCACGACGAACTTTATCCTCACGCAGATGCTTGAGCACGGGCAGAGCTACGAAGCGGCGCTCCGCGACGCGCAGGCGCGCGGCTATGCCGAGCAGGACCCGACCGCCGACGTCGAGGGCATCGACGCGGGCCGCAAGATCTGCATTCTGGCCGACATGATGTTCGGGAAAAACGTCGACCCGTCCCGCGTCAGCATGACCGGCATTTCCACCATCACGGCGGAGGACGCCGCGTTTGCCGAATCCGCCGGGATGAAGCTGCGGCTGCTCGGCCGGGCCGTCCGGCAGGGGCAGGCGCTCACAGTGTTTGTCTCGCCGCATTTCATCGTGGCTTCGCAGCCGCTATCGCCCGTCTCCGGCGTTCTGAACGCCGTCGAGGCGTTGGGCAGCAGCGTCGGCGCAGTTCTGTTCTCCGGCCCCGGCGCAGGCGGCCCGGCGACGGCCAGCGCCGTTCTGGGCGATGTGATCGACATCGTCCGCAATCCCGGCCGCAGCCAGCCCGTCAGCTGGCCGGCGGAGCCCGCTGTGCTTTGCGATCCGGAGGAATTCGAATCGCCGTTCTTCTTCCGCACGCGGCTTTCCAAAGAAGCCTGCGAACAGGCGCTCGGCCCCATCCGCTGGCTGCCCGACGCCGGCGCGTTTTGCGGCGGCTTTACGGAGAAGACCACCCGAAAGGCGCTGCGCGCCTCCGGCCTTGCGCTGGACGCGGTGTGGCCGGTGCTGGCATAAAATCGTTCTGAATCCGTTCCCCTTTGTCATACATCTATGGCAGGGGGGATTTTTTATGAAACGCAAATGGCTGATTGCCGGCTTTTTAAGCATTCTGGCCGGTTCCGCGCTGCATTTTCTCTATGACCTGTGGCCGAACCCGCTGACGGCGGTGTTTGCGCCGGTCAATGAAAGCGTCTGGGAGCATCTGAAGCTGCTGTACTGGCCGTTTCTCGCCGCGGCGTTTGTGCTGACGAAGGGCGAAGCGGACGGCAGGAAGCGCTGGTGCGGTTTGCTCGCGGGGCTTCTGCGTGCGCCGCTTCTCCTGCTGGGCGCGTATTATACACTCTCGTGCGGCTTCGCGCTGCACGGGCTGCCGCTGGATCTGATTTTGTACGTACTGGCGATGGCAGGCGGCTTTGCGCTGGCCTGGCATTTGCAGAAAGCGGAATTTCCCGCATGGGTCTGCGGCGTGCTGGTGATCGCGGCGGGCGTTTACGGCGCGGCGCTGGCGCTATTCTCCTTCGCGTTGCCGGAGCTGCCCATTTTCATGCCGCCGGTCTGAAATTTTCTGTATTTTTGTGTTGACAACCGCGTTTTTCTCCTGTATAATATCCCAGAGAAAACAAAGAAGGAGCGGCGAGCACCGCAACTCACCTCCAGCAGTCTGCGAAGAGGTTCATAATTTCCTCCGCCTTGTGCGGAAGTCTGGATTTTATGTGCGGGTGCTTTGCGGCATCCGCACTTTGCATTTGGAGGTGCTTTACAATCGGTAAATTAGAACATCAGATCAACGA
>CADBOK010000222.1 GCA_902796245.1 Oscillospiraceae bacterium
AAACACTGTAAACTAAAAAATTTAAGCCCTCAAACCATGCGCTATTATGCGGAGGATTTGAAGTATTTTCATGCGTGTGTGCCGGTTCGGTATGCCGATGAAGTCAGTCAGGACGCTTTTGAAAACTTCATCGTCTCAGAGTTAGACGCAGGCAAGAAAATCACGTCCCTTACAATCTGCTCGTCGGCATGGATAGCAGCAATCTCACGGGCATGCGGCGCATCTGCGGCGGCGACCCGGACGGGAAGCTCCGGCTGCTGATGGCCTATACCGGCGCGGCGCGCGACGTCGCGGATCCGTGGTACACCGGCAATTTTGACGCCGCGTGGCACGACATCGAATCCGGCTGCCGCGCGCTTCTGGATGCGCTGATGCCCTCGCTGTAAGCAAAAATCCCGGCCGCAGCTGCGGCCGGGATTTGCGTATCTTTCTTACTGCTTCGGCTCCTGCGGGGGCTCCTGCTGGGCGGCGAACTTTTCTTTGCGCTTCCTGCGGGCCTTTTTGACCAGCACGATCGCGGCAATGACGATCACAGCCAGCAGAACCAGCGCGGGCAGCGCGGCGGCCAGGCCGAGAATGACGTTCTGCACGCCGCGGGTGAATCCCGTCCAGCCGTCTGAGAGAGAGTCAGACAGCTTCTGGCCGAAGGTGCGCCGGACCGGGACGGTCGGCGTGTAGACCTCGACCTCGCGCAGATTGAGGTTCACAGTCGAGTACTTGATCTGCATGTCGTAGTTGCGCAGACTCCGCTCAATGGACTCGATCTCATAGCGCACGTCGGACAGCCGCTGCTCGAGCGCGATGAGCGTCTCCACATCCTCGCTCTTCGAGAGCATATCGAGAAGCCGCTCCTCCTGCGTGTTGAGGCTGGACAGGCGCGCTTCGTAATCGGTGTAGGCCGAGGTGACGTTCTGCGCGTCGCGGCTGGTGGAGGTCACGTTGCCGAAGCCCTCGGTCTCGTGCAGGAAGGACTCAAACTGCTCGCACGGGATGCGGACGGTGTAATACGCCCAGCGGTTGACGATGGAGGTCGTGCCGTCAGCATTGTACTGCGTGTCGCCCGTCACATTGGAGCTTTCCACGAAGCCGCCGATCTTCTGCACCTGCGATTCCAGCGCGGCAACCGCCTTGTCAAATTCGGTCGTCTCGATGGAGACGGACGCGGTGTAGATGATCTTGGCGGTGTAGTCGGCAACGGAATCGTCCGGCTCCGGCGTTTCGGCGGCGCCGCTGCCCGCTTCCGTCGTGGCGACGGTGTCGTAGGCGAATTCCTCCTCCGGCTCAGCGGGCACCTCCATGGGCGTTTCCGCGGTGGCTGCCTCCTGCGTGGAATTGTAATAGCCGCTGTCCATAGACACGGGGTCTGCCGGCGCCATTTTGGAGTTTGCCGCGCAGCCGGTAAAAACGGTCAGGACCAGCAGAGCGGCAATGAGAATGGCAAGAATCGATTGCTTTTTCATGTTGGACTCCCCTTTCTTTTGTGTTCTGCTTATAAAGACGGAATTTCGGACGCTTGGTTGCGCGGAATGGAAAGAAATTTCTAAAAAATCGCGAGCTCCGGGACGCGCTCGCAGGCGCTGACGGAAAATTCATACGCGGTGCGCGTCTCGCTCGTCTCACCCAAGTTTTTGAGATACGTCCGGCTCTGGAGCCGGCCCGTGAGCGTCAGCTCCGTGCCGGTCGGGTATTCGGCGGCGGCCAGCGCCGTGCGGCCCCACAGAATGCAGGGGATATAATCCGTCCTGCGGTACAGGCGCGGCACGGCCAGACACAGATCCGTGATCTGCCGCCCGAGCGGCGTCTGCCGGTAAACGGGCGGCTTGCAGACCGTGCCGGTCAGGACGGCCTCGTTCTGCATGGGCGCGTCCGTCGTCGTCATGGACAGCGCGTAGACGCAGAGGATGAGACGTCGTCCGGTCGGCTCGCGGTTGTTGAACGAGCGGAGCTGGCCGTCGATGGTAAAGCGCTCGCCCTCGAACAGCTCCGCCTGCTCCAATACGTCCTCCGCGGCCAGAACCGGCAGCAGATCCTCCGTGCCCGAAAGGCGCTCGACCGCGAGCAGGAAGCGGAAAAATTTCCGCTCATGGTTCTGGTGCGAATATTCCGGCAGGGACGCCAGCGTCCCGGTCAGGGTAATGTGATTGGCTGTGTTTTCCATAGTTCCACCTCATCTTTTCTTCGTATGGAAGACTATATGAGGGGAACGCGCGAGATAGACTACCGGCGGGACGGGCGTTTTTTGGCCGGTTTTGCGGGGGCGGACTTCTTTTCCGGCGTCTGTTCGGATGTGCCGGGCTTTTTCTCCTTCGGCGGATACGGGTGGATGAGGCATTTGGGCGTAAAGCCGATGAGGTCTGCCCGCCCGGCCTTTTGCAGGGCCTCGCGCACGAGAAAATAATTCTGCGGCCTGCGGTACTGCATCAGCGCGCGCTGCATGGCCTTCTCGTGCGGGTTCTTGGGTACATAGACCGGCTCCATCGTCCGGGGGTCCAGGCCGGTATAGTACATGACGGTAGAGAGCGTCGAGGGCGTGGGATAGAAATCCTGCACCTGCTCGGGCTCGTGGTTGGTGTCGCGCAGATATTCGGCCAGCTTTACGGCCTCCTGCATCGTGCAGCCGGGGTGGGACGACATGAGATAGGGCACGACATACTGCTTCATGCCCTCCTGCTCGTTGATCTTTTTGTATTTTTCCACGAATTGCTGGTACACGGCGTGCGGGGGCTTGCCCATCACGCGCAGAACCTGATCGGACACATGCTCCGGCGCGACCTTCAGCTGGCCGGAGATGTGATAGCGCACGAGCTCCTTAAAAAACGTGTCGCTCGGGTCGGCCAGCAGATAGTCGAACCGGATGCCGCTGCGGATGAAGACCTTTTTGACGCCCGGCAGCTTGCGGAGCTTCCGCAGCAGCGACAGATAATCCGTATGGTCGGCGATCAGATTCTTGCAGGGACTCGGGAACAGGCACTGCCTTGTCGGGCACGCGCCGCGCTGGAGCTGCTTTTTGCAGGCGGGCTGGCGGAAATTTGCCGTCGGGCCGCCGACGTCGTGGATATAGCCCTTGAAGCCCGGCGCGTGCGTCATGGCCTCGGCTTCCCGGACGATCGATTCCTGCGACCGGGTCTGGATGATCCGCCCCTGATGGAACGTCAGCGCGCAGAAGCTGCACGCGCCGAAGCAGCCCCGGCAGGAGGTCAGGCTGAATTCGATCTCCGCGATGGCCGGAATGCCGCCGAGCTTTTTATACGACGGATGGTACGTCCGGCAGTACGGAAGATCGTAGACGCGATCCATCTCCTTCTGGGAAAGCGGCTTCTGCGGCGGGTTCTGGACGATAAATTCGTGGTCGCCATACGGCTCGATGAGCCGCTTGGCGCAGAAGGGGTCGGTGTTGCGGTACTGGACGGAAAAGCTCTCGGCGTAGACGCGCGGGTCTTTCTGCATATCCAGGAAGGCCGGGAGCATAATGGAGGGAACAGATGTGTCCGGCTCGCGGGTCTTATAGACCGTGCCGTCGATGTACGTGATATTCTGCGCGTCCATGCCGTCGTTGAGCGCGTTCGCAATTTCGACCACGGCGCGCTCCCCCATGCCGTAGATCAGAAGATCAGCCTGCGAATCAAGCAGGATCGACCGCTTGAGCTTGTCCGACCAGTAATCGTAATGTGCAAGCCTGCGAAGGCTCGCTTCGATGCCGCCGATGATGATCGGCTTGCGGCGGTAGGTGCGGCGGATGAGGTTGCAGTAGACCGTCACGGCGTAGTCGGGCCGCTTGCCCATGACGCCGCCGGGGGTATAGGCGTCGGTTTTCCGGTGGGCCTTGGAGACGGTATAGTGGTTGACCATCGAGTCCATATTGCCGCCCATGACGAGAAAGCCCAGGCGCGGCTCGCCGAGGGCGTTGATCGAATCGGGGTTTTTCCAGTCGGGCTGCGAAATGATGCCGACCTTATAGCCCGCGTCCTCGAGCACGCGCGAGATGATCGCGTGGCCGAACGACGGGTGGTCGACGTAGCCGTCGCCGATGACATAGACAAAGTCGCACTGCTCCCAGCCGCGCCGCTGCATGTCGGCGCGGGAGATCGGTAAAAATTCCGGCATGGGGCTCACAGCATCGTCAGGATCGACTTGAGATCCGGCAGCAGATAATCGGGCTGCGCCTGCTCGCGCAGGTAGTCCGCGGAGAAGCTGGTTGAAAGGCCGATGACCTCGATCCCCGCAGCGTGGGCCGCGCGGATGCCGCTCGGCGCATCCTCGACCACGATGCACTCGGACGGCGCAAGGCCGAGACTGGCCGCGCCCGTCAGATAGATCTCGGGATCGGGCTTCGGATTTTTGATGTCGGTGCCGGTCACAAGATGGTCGAACAGGGACTCCTCCGCCCCGATGGCGGACAGGTTCATCAGCACCTTCACGCGGTCAGCCGACGAGCAGACCGCCAGCCGGTAGCCCCGCGCGCGCAGCGTGTGCAGCACGTCCAGAACGCCGTCCGGGATGTTGGCCTCCTCCCTGACGTGCTCGCCGTAGCAGTCATACAGCTGCTCCTTCATTTCCGTGCGGTACGGCACGCCGTACTTTTCCGCCACGCCGCCGACATAGCGGTTCTCGCCGCAGCCGACGAACTCGGCGAAGTCGGATTCCTTCGCGTTGATGCCGTATTTCTTCAGCGCGCGCACACCGGTCTTCGCCATATATTCCTCAGAATCGATCAGGACGCCGTCCATGTCGAATAAAACTGCTTTCCAAGCCATAATGATCTCCTTAATTGATAGAAAAAGGCCGCCATATTGCATATGGCGGCCATAAAAATTACTTACAGAGCCTTCTTTGCGGTCTCGACGAGGACCTTGAACGCCTCTGCATCGGCGATGGCGAGCTCGCTCAGAGCCTTGCGGTTCATCTCGATGCCGGACTTCTTCAGACCGTAGATGAAACGGCTGTAGTTGATGCCGTAGGGCGCGACGGCCGCGGAGATACGGGAGATCCACAGCTGGCGGAAATCTCTCTTCTTCAGCTTGCGGCTGACATACGAATACACGCCGGACTTTGCAACGGCCTGCTTGGCCATCTTAAAGTGACGGGACTTGGAGCCCCAGTAGGACTTCGCGAGCTTCAGGGTCTTA
>CADBOK010000223.1 GCA_902796245.1 Oscillospiraceae bacterium
CCGCCGAGGTCTATTCCGAGACCGTGCAGTACGGGCAGTATCAGATCGAGAGCTGCGAGTACGCCGTCTCTGACGGCGTACTCGCAGCACGATACCGTGCTGCGGGCAAAAGCCCGTATGTCCGCTTTTTCGACCAGACCGTCACGGAGGCCGGAACAGTCTGGTATTACGACAAAAGCATCGGGGACTGGCGCTCGCAGGCGCTGGGCGACGGACTGTATGTGTCTCCCGTCGTGGTGGTGGAGCTTGTCTCCGGACAGACGTATTTTCTCGCGCTGCCGCGCACGTTCGTCATGCGTGAAAACGGCTCCCGGGAATATCTTCCGGAGCAGGACGGCGTTCTGCGCACCACAAAGACCCGCAGCGGCGGCGTCCGCATCACGATGGACGGCTACGGCCTGGATACTGACTGCGTCGTTGATGCGCTCATCCTGACCGTGCCGTTCGGACTGGACTGGAGCGTGGACAACTGCGCGAAGGCGTGGGTCACGTATGTGAAAAACGGCGATTCGCACTGGTGCTTCGACGGCTATTTCCGCAAATCGCCATCCAACTATATCCCATCCGGTGAGAATTATTATTACTGCTGCGCCGCAAGCTACTGCATCCGGGGCTACCTTGGCCGGATGTCCCGCTGCAAGGAGGCGCCTGCACTTATCATCCTCTCGCTCGACGCCATGGCGCAGCGGCAGAACCAGTACGGCTATGTCCCCACGACGCCCGGCAGCGAATGGCTTCAGGGCGATTACGGCATCGGGCCGGGTTTTTACGATACCCGGTTCAATACCGACCTGCTTGAGATCTATATCAAGGCCTCCCGCCGTCTCGGCAAGGGCATGTTCGAGCAGACGATGACCCGCTATCTCGGCTTTTACACCCAGCTCGCAGCCACGAGCCACATCACCACGGAAAACGGCGGCTGGCTGATCCCCGACTACTGGCACCCGGATGAGCTGACTGCTCCGCATACCTCGCTCAACCACCAGGCGTCGGAATGCCTGGCCCTATATCACGCGGCGGATCTTCTGAACCGGAAAGATCTGCGCGAGCTGGCCGACCGCATGCTGCTGGCCATCGAGGACACCGGCTCCGGCTGGGTCATGCCGAACCACAACCTCTATTACAGCGTCAAGCCCGACGGAACGTATGTCGAGGGCGACTATCCCTACCTGACGTACAACGATCTATTCTATCTGCGCAAATATCTGACCGGCTTCGGCAAAGAGGAAAACGAGACGCTGACGTATCTGATGGGCGAAAAGCTCCAATGGATGCAGAAAAACGGCGTGACCGGCTATGAAAAAGGCTGAAACCCGTTTTTTGACTTGTACTTTCCCGGCAAATCGGTTACAATGAATTGAATATCCCAGAAGGAGGAATCTTGATGATCCGTATGAATACAGACGCCGGCCAGATCACGGTCGACAGCGCTGTCTATACCAATATCGCGGGCTTTGCGGCGACGAACTGCTTCGGCGTCAAGGGCATGGCCGTGCGCTCCATGACGGACGGGCTGGTTCACCTGCTGCGCAGGGAGGCCATGGGCAAGGGCGTCAAGGTCACGTTCAGCCCCGACAATTCCATTTCCATCGACCTGCATATCATGGTCGACAAGAGCGTCAACCTCAGCGCCATCGCGGCCTCCATCATCAGCGAGGTCCGCTATTTCGTCACCAAGTCCACGGGCACCGAGGTACGTGCCGTGAACGTGTTCGTCGACTCCATTTCCGTCGACTGATACCGATTTCAATTCACGCGCGCATACAGGGCGCTCACGGAGGTAAACCATGATCAAAACCATTGACGGCGCGGCGTTCAGCCGGATGATGCTCTCCGCCGCTGCCGAGATCGACCTGAACAAGCAGAAGGTCAACGAGCTGAACGTCTTCCCCGTCCCCGACGGAGACACCGGCACAAATATGAGCATGACGCTCTCCGCTGCCAGCACAGAGCTGCGCATGGCGGACGGCATTACACTCACCAAGGCCGCCGACAAGACGGCCTCCGCGCTCCTGCGCGGCGCAAGAGGCAACTCTGGCGTCATTCTGTCCCTGCTGTTCCGCGGCTTTTCCAAGTCGCTCAAGGGAAAGCTCGAGGCCGACGGCAAGGATTTTGCCGACGCGCTGACCGCAGGCGTC
>CADBOK010000224.1 GCA_902796245.1 Oscillospiraceae bacterium
CGTCGACCACGACGACCGGCATGGCCATGCCGGGGTTCAGAAGATAGTCCGGGATCTCCGGCCCGGCCGGCTCGGACGCGGGCGCGTCCTGCGTCTGCGCAGCTTCCTGCGCGGGTGCGGCGATCAGCGGCTCCAGCTGCTGCACGGCGGCAGCCGCGGCGATCTGCGCCCGGCCCGCGGTTTGGAGATTCCAGACCGTAAGGCCCAGCGCCGCCAGCAGGCACAGCGCGCCCAGCAGCAGGAAGACAGTGCGTTTTTTCACGGCAGATTTTAGTTGAAGCTGCCGAGCTGCTTGCCGGAGAGCACGTGGAAGTGGATGTGATGGACGGTCTGTCCGGCGAGCTCCCCGACGTTCGTCACGACGCGGTAGCCGTCGGCAAAGCCCTGCTCCTTCGCGAGCTTCGCGATGACCGTGTAGATATGACCGATCACGGCCTCATTTTCCGGCGTGACCTCGGCAGCGGAGGCAAAATGCTGCTTCGGGACGACGAGAAAATGCATGGGCGCGAGAGGGTTGATGTCCTTGAAGGCATAGCAGAGGTCGTCCTCATAGACCTTTGCTGACGGGATCTCGCCCGCGATGATCTTGCAGAACAGGCAATCAGACATGGTGCTTCCTCCTTAGTCTTTGACGTTGGCCGCGACGTAATCGTCGACAGCCGCCAGCGCATCGTCGAGCTTCAGGGCGTTCGTGCCGCCGCCCATGGCGGAATCCGGCTTGCCGCCGCCCTTGCCGCCGACGATGGGCGCGATGTTCTTAATGATATCGCCAGCCTTGACGCCGCGCGCGATGGCGTTCTTGCCGCAGACGGCAAGCAGCGTGACCTTTTCGCCGTTGACGGAGCCGAGGGCCGCGACGGTGTTCGGGTTCTTATCGCGCAGGAAATCGCCCAGCTTGCGCAGGTCGTTTGCGTCGGTATTCTCGCGGCTGGCCGTGACGACCTTGAGGCCGTTTACGTCCTTGGCGGAGAACATGAGACTGTCGACGTCGCCCGCAAAGAGCTTGTCCTTCATGCGCTCGATGGTCTGGTGCAGCTCGCGGATCTCGTTCATGCTGCTCTGGGCCTTGTTGATGAGCTCCATCGGTGTGGTCTTGAGCAGCTCGGCGGCCTTGACCAGACGCATGTTCATCTCGTCGACGAGATTGAGGAACGCTTCGCCCGTGACGGCCTCGATGCGGCGCACGCCGGAGGCGACGGAGGATTCACTTGTGATGCGGAACGGGCCGACCTTGGCGGTGTTATCGACATGGGTGCCGCCGCAAAGCTCGATGGACTTGCCGCCCATGTTGACAACGCGGACGACATCGCCGTACTTTTCGCCGAACAGCGCGATAGCGCCGAGCTTCTTTGCCTCCGCGATGGGCATTTCCTTCGTCTCGACGCGCATGCCGTCCAGCACAAGCTCGCTGACAAGGCGGCTGATTTTGACCAGCTCGTCGGCGGTGACAGCGGAGAAGTGCGTAAAGTCGTAGCGCAGGCGATCAGGCTCGACGAGGGAGCCTGCCTGATGGGCATGATCGCCGAGGACGGTGCGCAGGGCGTAGTCCAGCAGATGCGTTGCGGAGTGGGCGCGCATGATGGCCTTGCGGCGCATTTCGTCGATGGAGGCGGTCACGGTATCGCCGACGGCCAGAGAGCCGGAGACGAGCTTGCCGTAGTGCATGAACTTGCCGCCCTTGTTCTTCTGCACATCGGTGACGGTAAATTCGGCGGTTTCGGTGCGGATCGTGCCGCGGTCTGCGACCTGGCCGCCCATTTCGGCGTAGAACGGGGTCTGGTCGAGGACAAGAATGGCGTCCTGGCCTGCCGTGATCGCGCCCTGGAGCTCTTCGTCGGCGACGATGGCGACGATCTTGCCGCCGGCCTCCATGTTGGTATAGCCGATGAAGGTGGTCGCGGGGATCTCCTTGCCGAATTCGACGCCGGCCCAGCCGAGATCGCCCAGCGCCTTGCGCGCTTCGCGCGCGCGGACCTTCTGCTCCTGCATGAGCTGCTTGAAGGCCGCTTCGTCGACCTGCATGCCCTCTTCGGCGACCATTTCGTTCGTCAGGTCGATGGGGAAGCCGTAGGTATCGTAGAGCTTGAAGGCATCGGCGCCGGAGAA
>CADBOK010000225.1 GCA_902796245.1 Oscillospiraceae bacterium
CATGCGCTCGATAAAAAAACACCATTGCTTCGTTCGATGGAAGCTCTCAACAAACAGGCGTTGAGAATAGTTAAGCTTTTCGGCAATGATGATGTCAAAAGAGTAGTAAGCTCCGTAGGTCCCGAGCAGGAATACTTCCTTATCACCAAAGAGGTTTACGAGCAGAGACCGGATTTGCGTTTTACGGGCAGGACCCTTTTCGGTGCAAAATCACCGAAGGGTCAGGAAATGGATGACCACTATTTCGGTGTTATCAAGCCTAGAGTAGCCGCATACATGGAAGAGCTTAATGACGAACTCTGGAAGCTCGGAATTCTGGCTAAAACCGAACACAATGAGGTTGCTCCCGCTCAGCACGAGCTCGCTCCGATTTATACTACCACCAATATTGCAACCGACCATAACCAGATTACAATGGAAATTATGCAGAAGGTTGCCGCTAAGCACGGACTTGTATGCCTTCTTCACGAAAAGCCGTTTGCAGGCGTAAACGGAAGCGGCAAGCATAACAACTGGTCTATAGCAACCGATACGGGCATTAACCTTCTTTCTCCGGGTGAAACGCCGTATGAGAACGCTCAGTTTTTGCTTTTCCTTTGCGCTGTTATCAAGGCGGTTGACGATTATCAGGATCTGCTGCGTATTTCGGTCGCCTCTGCAGGCAACGATCACCGGCTGGGTGCGAACGAAGCGCCGCCCGCCGTCGTGTCGATGTTCCTCGGCACGGAGCTGACGGAGATTCTGGACGCGATTGAGTCCGACACGGCCTATGACGCGAAGGAGAAGGAGCTCCTGAAGATCGGCGTCCACGTCCTGCCGAAATTCCCGAAGGACACGACCGACCGCAACCGCACCTCGCCCTTCGCTTTCACCGGCAACAAGTTTGAGTTCCGTATGCTGGGCTCCGCCGCGTCCATTTCCGACGCGAACGTCGTTCTGAACACCGCCGTGGCAGAGTCTCTGCGGCAGTATGCCGACAAGCTCGAGGGCGCGGAGGACTTTGAAACCGCCCTGCACGACCTCATCCGCGACACCATCCGCGCGCACAAGCGCATCATCTTCAACGGCAACGGCTACGACGCAAGCTGGCTGGACGAGGCTGAAAAGCGCGGTCTTCTGAATCTCAAGACCACACCCGCCTGCGCGCCGTATCTGATGAAGGAAAAGAACGTGCGCCTGTTCGCTTCGCATAAGGTCTACAGCGAGGCGGAGCTGCACGCACGCTACGAGATCCTGCTGGAAAACTACAGCAAGGTCCTGCGCATCGAAGCACTGACCATGCTCGACATGGTGCAGACCGACATTCTGCCCGCCGTTTCGGACTATACGGCAAAGCTTGTCCGGACGGCTGCGGAGAAAAAGAGCCTGCTCGGCGATGCGGCAGGCAGCTATGAATGCAGAACGGCCGCACGGCTGTCGGCGCTGACCGATACGGCCAGCGAGGATGCCGCGAAGCTCTCCGACGCGCTCATGCAGGCAGGCGAGCTGCCCAGCGCGCAGGAGGCCGCAGATTTCTATCAGGCCGAGGTCTTCAAGGACATGGCCGAGCTGCGGCTGGCCGTGGACGAGATGGAGACGCTCACCGCCCGCGCCTGCTGGCCGTATCCGACTTACGGCGAGCTGCTGTTCAGCGTCCGCTGAGCCTCTCCCCGTGCGATCCGCGCACGTTTATAAAGCCTGTTTCATGATTTCTCTTTTCATTTGTGTTGGCAGCGGCCCGCAGGAAAAACCTGCGGGCCGCTGTCATTTTTCACGCGCATTTTCGCCTGCGGCTCCATATACTAGTCAGGATCGTGAAAAAAGGAGGCAATGAATATGCAATACAGATACGACGAGCCCGCCGACTGCGGCGATCTGGACGACTGGATCTTCCGTGACGAGGATTATGAGGTCAGCCGCCGCTGATCGGAGCCCCGGTTTATCCGGGGCTGAGACTGTCAAAAAACGATGGAGGGCAGTTGGATGATAGAGCAGCAGGGGAAGGGTGAAGAGGGCAAAGGGCCCCCTTCGCGTTCAATCAACCAGATTTTCGAACTTTTTCAAAGTTCGAAAATCTGCCTCAGCGGGGCGAAAAGACTTTTTCGAC
>CADBOK010000226.1 GCA_902796245.1 Oscillospiraceae bacterium
CAGAGCAAAACGGTGCGCATTCGTAGCCGGGATCGTCGATGGGCGTGACGCGCGCCAGATAGATCTGATTGGCATCGCCGC
This sequence comes from Oscillospiraceae bacterium, assembly GCA_902796245.1. GTDB lineage: Bacteria > Bacillota > Clostridia > Oscillospirales > Oscillospiraceae > CAG-170. Next base: position 82 of record CADBOK010000226.1, read on the forward strand.
GACCGCAGCGCTTTTCCCAGATGAGCTGAAGCTCTGCCAGCTTGCGGAACGCCGCCGTGACGCGCTGCTCACAGATGCGAAGCTCCTTCGCCAGCGCCTTGCGGGGAAAGATCACAAACACTTCGCCATCGTCATTTATCCAGCCGTTGCGCCGCGAGAGCTGGAAGCGGTTCAGGAGAAAGGTGTACGTCACCTTTGCGTCCAGACTCATATCCGCGTATCGCGGGTCGGAAAATAACCATCGCGGCATCTGCATGTGCCAGACGTTCTGTACGTCCGTCTGCCGCAGAAGCCGGAAACTTGGATGCTCGGTCAGCTTGGCTGCTTTCATGGGGATTCCCTCCGATTTCTAATTGCATTGTATTGACGGTTGATAAAATGGCATAGTTATGATAAAATAACGCCATAAGAATTTGACTTGCTTGGGAGGTGTCAGTATGATCACGATTCGGCCGGTATCAGATTTACGAAATAAATTTACAGAGATCGAAGACTGCGTCAAAAGCGGCAAGCCTGTTTATCTCACCAAAAACGGCTATGGCTCCATGGTCGTTCTCAGCCTAGAGCAGTACGCCGCACTGACAGATGATATTGAACTGAAGCTGGATGAAGCGGATAAGGCTGCGGCCGCAGACCCCGTTCGTTATACGGAAGATGAAGTTTTTTCGAGAGTGAGGAGCCGCATCCATGAACGAAAAGCATTATAAGTTGCGCTTCCTCCCACTGTTTGAAGAAGACCTCAATGAAATCGTAGATTATATCACGCATCGTCTGAAAAACCCAATCGCCGCAGACGCATTGGTTTCTGATGTGCAGACGGCGATCCGGAACCGCCTTTCCTGCGCAGAAGCATTTGAACAGTATCACTCGGCAAAGGAGCGGCAGTATCCGTACTATCGGATCACTGTCCGCAATTATACGATCTTCTATGTCGTCATGGATGATGTCATGGAAGTCCGCAGAATCATTTACAGCCGACGCGATATCAAGCGCCAGATCTGAATCACTGGTTCAGAATACTATCCACCGTACACTCCACCATTCCAATCTCATCATCCTCAGCCAGATCGTAGGCGGGCGGCTGCTCGCTGCGGTCTGGCAGTTTTTCTTTGTTTGCCGGTTTGGGGATATTTGACGCCTCTTTCTGTGCTGGGGCTTGAGGCTGCTTTTGTGGCGCTGCCTCGGCTTCTTTTCTTCGCCATTCCGGGATGTAGTCAATGACGCGGCAGGTGGTGAGGCCAGCGTAGTCCGGCAACTCCTCCGGCGTCATTTTGTAGAGGAGCGCGGGCTTGTGTCCCTTGAACAGCGCCAGACACTTTCGGTTTTCCAAGCGTAAGACTTCATCGGGGTTCATTAGATCGCGCTGCGTGTTGCTTCGCGTCTGCGAGTACGGTCGCGTGGACGAATACACCGGCGAAAACAGCGGCATCATCGGCATCTGGTTATTAAGAACGGAGATCGTCACCTTGCCACATTTCTCCGAAATGTACTTTGCCGACGTCAGATCGTTGCAGCCCATGTAGAGCGTCTGGTCGAACGTCGCCAGCTGATTTTCCCACTCCTTGCCCGGATACTTTTCCTGCCACTGAGAAAGGCTCTGCACGACGATCTGTGCGGACATATTGAACCCTCGGATGCTGTTCAGGCTGTCCGCCACGCCGTCCAGATAGCCGATGTTGCAGTATTCATCCAGACAGAAATTCGTCAGTACCGGCAGACGCCCGCCCGCGCATTGCAGGCGTGCGAAGTTTGAAAGCTGCGGCAGGGCCAGCGAGAAGAACAGCGACGACAGGAATCGGTACGCGCTGTCCTGCGCGGAGATAATGACGAAGTACACACAGGGCCTCTTGCCGGGGAGCAGGAGGTCTACATCGTGGTTGCGCGTGATCTTATCCACCAAGCGGCTCTGGAAGACCGCCAGCCGGTTGCCAAGGCCAATGACAATATTGCCCCAGAGGTTTTCTTTCGCTTTCAGAAACAAGCCGTGCGGATACTTGGCCGGATGCTCCGGCGGGAGAGCAGCTAACCTGCGGTTGATCTCCTCGATGCTCTCCGTCGCGATCATGCGGTACACATCGCCGAGCCCGCGCTGTTCAATGGGGAGCAAATTCCCAGTTGCATCGCGCAGATTGACAACGTAGTGGATGAGCGCCATCAGGAGGTTCAGCTCCGCCCGGCTCCAGAAGTCGTTGGCTTCTTTCGGTCCCGATGTGTTCTGCACGATCGTGTTGGCTACCGTCTGCACGAGCTGCGGCTGGGTGTCCAGACCGTACAGGCAGTTCCAGCCGTCCGAGTGTTCCATGTCCAGAAAATTCACAGCTTTCACATAGAAGCCATGCTGCCGGAAATACGGGGAAAGACGTTCAAACAATTCTCCCTTGGCATCCGTGATGAACGCGGACTCGCCGCGCTTGGCGCAGCCCATGAGGAACGGAATGATGAACCCGCGGGACTTGCCGCTGCCCGGTGCGCCGATGCAGAGCAGATTGTTGTTGTCTCCGGCAACCATCCGGTGCGCTGCATAGAGCGCGTAAGCATCCGGATCATCCGGATGCTTTTTGATTTTGCCGAGGATCATACCATCCGCCTTGCCCACAGGCGACAGCTCCAGAAACTCACGCATTTCTTTCTCGGTCAGGAAGCCGGATGTGCCATGCGTGCCGTCCGGGAGAATGTCAAACCCGCGCGGATCATGCGTGTATTTGTAGCCGGAGAACCAGATGTAGCCCTTTTTCGTGATGAGGCAGATGATCAGCACGATCACCAGCGTCGTCACGATCCCAAAGCCGGTGAATACCGCGCCCCAGTTTTTGAACGGGTTCAGCACCCAGATGCTTTGGATTTCTTCATCCGCTTGATGAAAGGTCGATGCGATTCCAAGCCGCAGCGAATTGAGAAACATCCCATAAAAATACCAGCCGACGATCACGGCTGGCACGCGCGTAGGCAATTTGGCTTTGTTTCGGGCAAACCAGCTTTTGAATCTCGCATCCAGTTTATCCTCCAGCTTTTCAAGGAGCTTTGAGAGGCGGAACATCCAGAACACCTCCTTCCGATGTGTAAAATGGCAGATCAGGCGGCGCGTATGGCATGGTGCTTCCAAGCAGCTCCAGCAGCGCCGATTCCGTGATGGTAAAGGCACGCGCTTTTCCGGTCTTACGGTAGCGGCGGTTCAGGACGGTTTCCACCTGTTCCGGCAGTGCAGCCAGCGCGATTTGGGAGATACCATCTGAACGGGCCGTTTCTACCGCCGCGTCAATGCGCCGCAGATCCATATCCGCCGCCATGACGAATGGGACGCCCTGATACAGAGCATCGTACATTGGCCGGCCAGCGGGCGGCGGAACGTAATGCGACTTCAGGATGATTTTGGCCAGAAGTTCGCGGTAATTGGGTATGCCCAGAATGCGGAGCTGCAAACAGCCTGTGTCATTGCACGGCAGCAGAAACAGCGGCAGCTTCAGGCAATCGTAGACCTCTCGGTAGGATTGCAGGCGCGTATTTTGCTTCTCTTGCA
>CADBOK010000227.1 GCA_902796245.1 Oscillospiraceae bacterium
GCCCCATACGCCCGTGCCCTGCTTCATCTTCTGCCAGCACGTGTCGGAGTAGACCTCCTCAAAGTCGTTCTGCTCCAGAATGCACGGGATGATCGACGAGAGCATCTGCGCCTCCTGCCGGTCGTCCGGCTCACGCGGGCGGATGACCGGCCCCGGATAGGCCGCGACCGCGTCCGCATGCTTGCCCATGATGACGTTGAACAGCCACCCGGACGCGGGCCGGTCGTCGTTCGGATTGCCCTTGTCCGAAAACTGCCGCCACTGCCGCAGCTTCCACCAATCCTCGTCGGCGATGATGCGCCGTTCCAGATTCTGCTTGCCCTGCTTGTAGCGGCGCAAAAGATCCGCCGCCCGCCGCAGCTCCCGCGCCCCAATGACGGGAACGCCTGTTGTCCGTACCTCCATTGCTTCCTCCTAGCTTCTGATTTGATTCAGCGGGTCTGACCAGACCGCCGCCGTCTGTGCCTGCATCATCGGCTTCACCGGCCGCGACATGCAGAAATACCGCCATTCGTCGCACACATGATCCTCCATCGCCGTGTCCAGATCCTCCGGCCGCGTCTGCGAATACAGCATCAGCGGTACCGTCCGGATAAACGCTTTGCAGTTTTTGAACACATACATGCGCGGATACCCGTTCTCGTCGAACTGCAGCCGGTAATGGCACTGCATCCAGCCCGCGATGCGCTCGTTGTCGCCCGGCGTAAAATACACGCCGTACCGCGCCGCCGTCTGCGCCACGCTTTCCCCGCGCGAGGCATCCCAGATCGCCGGATCCGCCACGCCCGTGATCTCCCGGCCCTTGAGCCATGGATGCTCCGTCTCGATGCGCCGGATCTCGGCAAACTGCCGGTCCGGCGTCCACTTGACGCCCTCGTTCGGCGTCCTCGTACAGCCGTAAAGCTCCAGAATGCGGTAGATCACGCCGTCGTAGTCGACCGCCCACCACGCGCATGAAAACGGCTTTCCGTACCCGAAGTCATAGCTCCGGCACACCGTCCAGCCCTTATCTGGCGCAAACGGCTCGATCACATGCGTCCACTGCCGGTCCTGATAATGCTCCGGCACATCGCGGAAGTCCTCAAAAAACTGCCCCTCGTACACGTCCCACGACCCGTACAGCCACGCCTCACGCAGCTTCGGCGGCAGCGTCTCGAGCTGCTTTAAATACTCCGGCTGCCGCCGCATCAGCGCCCGGTTGTCCGTCACCAGCGCCTGCACAAAGCTGTAATTCTCCGGCTCCTCCCCCGGCTCGAACCGGCGGTCGATGAACAGCCGCTTGAAATACCCGTGCCCCGGACCGCCGGGGTTCAGCGTGTAATACGTCCGCTTCGGCAGCCCGTTCGTCCCGCGCACGCAGGCGTTGATCGCGTCGATCCACGCCTTTTGCAGCTGCCCGGCCTCGTCGAGAAACACCACGTCGTATTCCGCGCCCTGATACTGCCCCATATCGCCGTCGCATGCGCAGTAGCCGAACGTGAGCGTCGATCCGTTTGGAAATTCGAACCGCTTGTCCGCCGCCTTGTACTTCGCAATCCCCGCCAGCTCCCGCCGCAGCGGATCAATATGGTTGTTCTGCAGTTCCCGCAGCGTCCTGCGCACGATCAAAAGCTTGATCCCCGCGTACCGCAGCGCCAAAAGCTTTGCCTTCGTGCGCACGGCCCAGCTCTTCCCGCCGCCTCTGGCCCCGCCGTAGGCGATGTGCCGGTGCCGGTCGAGTAAAAACCGCCGCTGCTTTTCATTCGGCGCGTCAATGCGCAGCTCCGTCATTCCGAAAACTCCTCCGCTTCCTGCTCAAAGATCACCCGCACGCCCGTCTCCTGCCCGCCGCGCCCGTCCTGCAGCTCCTGCCTGATCTCGACCGCCTGCTTCATCACCTTCGCCAACTCGCCCAGCTCCCTGCTCGGCGTTTCGCCGTCTTTGATCTGATCCAGCAGCCGCTTTGAGATCGTCTCCAGCGCCTTTTCCAGATTCCCGGACGCCCTGCCGATGGGGTCCCTCCGTCTTTTCCCGCTCATTTCCTCAGTCATCCGCATACCTCGCGTTGATGGCCGTGTAGAGCTCGCATTTTTCGCAGTTCTTTGTCCTGCAGAAGATCTCCATCTGCTGCCGCTTCGCCCGGCCCGAGCCGAACGTCAGCCGCAGAAAGCTCTCGTCCGTGATCCCTTCGCAGTAAATGCTCCTGCCGCTGTCCGTCCGGTAAAACGGGCACCATACCGGCTCAAAGCTCTTCTCCCCATTCTGCATCCATCTCCACCTCCCGTCTGTGTTCATACCCCATGCGCTTCGCCAGCACCTCCAGCCCCACCGTTTCCAGCAGGAACTCCTCCATGCACTCCGCGTGCACCGCTCTGCCGTCCATGGCCTCATACCGCTCGTCCGCTCTCGTGACGTCCTCGCCGCACCACCGGCAGACGCAGCCGCGCATCATCCCGCCGCACCTCCTGAAATCATATTTTTATGCGATACGCGGTTGACAAAACGCGCCGCGCCGGATAAAATGGTTCTGTACGAATATCCGGCTGCGGCGCCGCTCGATCTATGAGCGCGGGCCTCTGTCTGCCATCGGCCCGCAGTGCTCTCCGCATCTGCCCCCTGAGTTTATCGCATCTATGTGCGATTGTCAAGGGGAGTATATCGCATTTTTGTTTGATTCTCCATTCTGCACAAATCTGAGGTGGCTGTTTTGTTTATTTATAGCAGATTCGAAGCGTTGATCCATGAGACGGGCGTCACCAAGGCGTCCATCGCCCGCCGTCTCGGCCGCACACCGACCGTCTGCCAGGACTGGAAGGCCGGCAAATCCGAGCCCAGCGCCGACCAGCTCCGGATCGTCGCCGCCGCGCTCGGCACGACGCCCGCCTATCTTACCGGCGCAACGGATGAAAAAACGCTCCCCACCGGCGCGCCGTCCGGTGAGGAGGATCCGCTTGACGCGCGGCTCAGGGAGCTTCTTTCCCAGGCCGATGATGATCTGAAGCAGGCCATGATTGCGTTTTTAGAGCGTTTTCAAAAAAAATAAGAAACTGCTGCTGTTCTTCCCGGCTCAGCGCCGCAAACAGCCGGACGATCCGCTCGTCCGCCGTTTCCCGTGCGTCTCGTCTGTCTGCTCGGTGTTTCGTCATCCTGCATCCACTCCTAAATTCCGTTCCGTTCTTCCAGCTGCTGATGTATGAGGCAGTGTTTGTATATTAAAACATTTGTTCTAATTTTGCAAGATGGCAGAACATACAAAGAATCGGTGAATTTTTCTATCTGCTCAGACGCAATGCTGTCCCAAAAACCGGACTTCTTCCCTTCTCTGCGCTCATTCCCGATTTCCGTTCTTGACGCGCCCGCCATTCAGTGCTAAAATATTTCCGCCTGCCGGTGTGGTGGAATGGCAGACACAAGGGACTTAAAATCCCTCGGCCTCACAGCCGTGCGGGTTCGAGCCCCGCCACCGGCACCACGTCAGAAGAAGCCTGCTCCATTCCGCTTCCGCGGTTTGCGTAGAAGCCGCGAAAGCTCCATATCCGCCGGCTCCTTCTTCCTTCTCAAAATCGGAACCGCTTCGCCGGGTTCCGATTTTGTTTTTTTCAGTTTTGGTCAGTTGATTAAAAAAAGGGCGCCCCGTAAGGGGTGCCATTTCTGGTGCCGACGACTGCCGCGCGGACCCGCCGTTCGATGGCAAGGATTTCATCTGCGCCAGCAGATGCTTTTGCCTCCGCAAAAGTCCCCGCGCAGCGGGGAAAATCCGCAGACACGCGCAGGCGGCTCTGCCGCCGGAGCAGCCCCGCCACTACGTCAAAACAAGGCCGTAAGGTCATGTAGCGGCACAAGCGCCGCCACATCGACCGACGACCTTGTTTTTCCTTTTCCGTCGCAAACCCGCTTCGC
>CADBOK010000228.1 GCA_902796245.1 Oscillospiraceae bacterium
GGTTGGCGCCGTTGTTGGTCAGCTCGGTATCGTACCCCTGTGGCAATCGCGTGATGAAGCTGTCCGCGCCGGCGAGCCTTGCGGCGTTGCGGCACTCCTCGTCCGTCGCGTCCAGCTTGCCGTAGCGGATGTTGTCCATGACCGTTCCGGTAAAGAGGTTCACATCCTGCAGGACAATGCCGAGCGAGTGGCGGAGGTCTGCTTTTCTGATATGGTTGATGTTGATGCCGTCGTAGCGGATCTTGCCGTCGGCGAGGTCATAGAAGCGGTTGATGAGGTTCGTGATGGTGGTCTTGCCCGCGCCCGTCGCGCCGACGAAGGCCAGCTTCTGGCCGGGCTTGGCATAGAGCGTAATGTCGTGCAGAACCGGCTTTTCGGGGTCGTAGGCAAAGTCCACGTCAAAGAAGCGCACGTCGCCGCAGAGCTTTACCAGCTTGCTGCTGCCGTCCTCCTGTGGGCATTTCCATGCCCAGATGCCGGTACGCACGGTGCTTTCCGTCAGCGTACCGTCCGCCGCTTCCGACGCACGAACCAGCGTGACATGGCCGTTGTCGGCCTCCGGCTGCTGGTCGATCAGTTCAAAGACACGGCTTGCGCCGGCGGCAGCCATGACAATGGCGTTGATCTGCTGGGAGACCTGCGAAACGTTGCCGGTAAACTGCTTCGTCATGCCGAGGAACGACGCGACGACCGCGATCTTCAGCGGGGCGAGCATGCTGCCCGCCTCAAACAGGTTCTGGAACGACAGGTTCGGAACATTTCCGCCCGAGCAGATCAGAACGCCGCCGAGGAACGCCGTGAGCACATAGAGGATATTGCCGATGTTGCCCATGATGGGCATGAAGATATTCGCGTAGCGCTGGGCATAGAAAGCGTCGCTGAAGAGCCGGTCGTTGATGGCGTCAAAGTCGCGCTCTGCCGCTTCCTCGTGGCAGAAGACCTTGACGACCTTCTGGCCGTTCATCATCTCTTCAATGTAGCCCTCGACCTTGCCGAGCGATTTCTGCTGGCTGAGGAAGTATTTGGCTGATCTGCCGCCGACGCTCTTTGTGACCTTCGTCATGCAGAAAATGCCGAGGAAGACGATCAGCATCAGCGGGATGGAGAAATAAAGCATGAACAGCAGCAGTCCCAGAACCGTCAGACCGGAGGCAAACAGCTGCGGCAGACTCTGCGAGACGAGCTGTCGGAGCGTATCGATATCATTCGTGTAATAGCTCATGATATCGCCGCGGCTGTTCTGGTCGAAATAGCGGATGGGCAGCTTCTGCATGCCCGCGAACATGCGGGTGCGGAGCTTGTGCAAAAAGCCCTGCGTCACGTGGGCCATCAGCTGCGTATAGACTGCCGTACAGGCAAGACCCGCGAGATAGATGCAGACCATGGTGACGAGCGCATGGAGGATCTTTCCGCGCACGCCGTCCCAGCCGAGCACCAGGCCGTCTTCAATGTAGCTGGTGATGGTTTCAATATAGATCGCAGGCAGAATGCCGACGACCGCGCTGATGATGATGCAGACCATGACCGCGATGAGCATGGCGGGATAGTCCTGAAACAGCATCCGGAGCACTCTGCCGAGCGGCTTCATATCTGCCTTTGCACCGACCATCGGCGCGCGGGGCGCTCTTCCGGGATGATTAGCCATTGTCCGCACCTCCCGCTCTGTTCTGAGAATGATAGACTTCCTGATAGATCTGGTTCGAAGCCAGAAGCGTTTCATGGGTGCCCATGCCGTTGATCTGTCCGCCGTCCAGCACGAGGATCAGATCCGCGTCCTGAATGGAGGAAATGCGCTGGGCAATGATGAATTTCGTCGTCTCCGGGATCTCAGAGCGCAAGGCTGCGCGGATTTTCGCGTCAGTCCGGGTATCGACCGCGGAGGTTGAGTCGTCAAGGATCAGGATCTTCGGCTTTTTCAGCAGCGCCCGCGCGATGCACAGCCGCTGCTTCTGGCCGCCGGAGACGTTTGAGCCGCCCTGCTCGATGTAGGTATCGTATTTGTCCGGCATCTGCTGGATAAACTCATCCGCGCAGGCCAGCTCACAGGCGCGCTGCAGCTCTGCGTCCGTCGCGTTCGCGTCGCCCCAGCGAAGATTTTCCTTGATTGTGCCGGAGAAGAGCACATTTTTCTGGAGGATGACCGCAACCTGATTGCGGAGCGTTTCCAGATCATACTCGCGCACGTCGCGCCCGCCGACCTTTACGCTGCCGTCTGTCACGTCGTACAGCCGGCAGATGAGCTGCACCAGCGTCGTCTTGGCCGAGCCTGTGCCGCCGATGATGCCGACGGTCTGGCCGGACTTTACATGGAAGTCGATATCGGACAGCGCGCTGCGCTTTGCGGAGGCGGAGTATTTGAACTCCACATGGTCAAAATCGACAGCGCCGTTCGGAACCTCGTAAACCGGGTTTTCCGGGTTATGCAGGCTGCTCGTCTCGCCCAGCACCTCGCAGATGCGCTTGCCGGAGGCCTGCGCCATGGTGAGCATGACGAAGATCATGGAAAGCATCATCAGGCTCATGAGGATCTGCATGGAATAGGTAATCATGCTGGTCAGACTGCCGACGCCGAGATACGTGCCGCCGGAGGTGACGATGAGCTTCGCGGCGAAGAAGGAAATGAGGATCATCGACGTGTACACGCAGAACTGCATGACCGGACTGTTGAGAGCAAGAATTTTTTCCGCCTTCAAAAAGTCCGCGCGGACGGAATCGGATGCGGCGGAGAACTTCTGCGTCTCATAGTCCTCACGCACAAAGCTCTTGACCACGCGCATACCCTGTACGTTTTCCTGTACGGAATTATTGAGCGCGTCGCATTTCTTGAAGACCGCCTTGAACAGCGGCAGCGCACTGCGGATCATGCAGAACAGCGCAAGTCCGAGAATCGGGACGATCCCTGCGAATACAAGCGCCAGCTGCTTGCCCACGCGGATGGACATGATGACGGCGAACACCAGCATCATCGGCGCGCGGACGGCGATGCGGATGCACATCATGAACGCATTCTGAATGTTGGTCACGTCCGTCGTCAGGCGGGTGACGAGAGAGGACGTGGAGAAGCGGTCGATGTTTGCAAATGAAAAGCCCTGCACCTGATAATAGAGATCATGGCGCAGATTTTTGGCAAAGCCCGCCGCGGCCTCCGCTGCGAACCAGCCGGAAAGCGCACCGAAGAGCAGAGACAGCATTGCAATGACGAACAGCTTGAGTCCGAAGAGCAGAATCGTGTGCATATCGCAGCCGTTTTGGATCGAGTTGATGAGATCCGCCGTCAGAAGCGGGATGGTGCATTCACAGACGACCTCGCCCACCATGCAGGTTGGCGTCAGAATCGTCTGCTTTTTGTATTCCCGGATGCAGGCGGAAAGACGTTTTATCATAGATCGGATACCTCCAATTCCTGCGTGGTACGCAGATTGTCTGCGGCCAGGTCCAGCAGGCGGCGGAGCGTCTGCTGCTCCTCGCTGCTCATGCCGGAGCACATGACGCGCTCGAGCGTTTCAAAGGCCTGCCCGACGGCGGCGTCGCAGCACCGGGCACGGTCGGTCAGGCGGATGCGCTTGCAGCGGCGGTCATCCCGGTCCGGCTCGAGTACGACAAAATCCTTTGCCTCCAGCCGCTGCAGCACGCCGGAGACGGTCGGGTGCGTCAGGTGGAAGCGCTTTTCAAGATCCTTGGGATACACATGCTCGCCCTCGTGCAGCACCAGATAATGCAGGATAAACGACTGCGTCGACGTCAGGTCGAGCGCAAGGAACTGCTGATCCATGTACTGCGTAATGCGGTTGCTGAGGTGCCGCAGGCGGGGGCCGAGATTCTGAGAACAATCCTTCATCGGAACCTCCTGTATTAAAAACGTAGCGTGCTACCAGTTTTGGTAGCACGCTACATTTTAGCAGATTTTATGAAAAAAGCAAGTGGCAGTTTCACCAATCTCCCCTATTCTGCCGGCCGGCCGGACAGGCAACTTGCATGAAGCATGGCTCCGGCGTGCAGAAGCCCGGCGCGTTTGAAAACGCGCCGGGCGGATACGCTTCATCATTTAATTGCGGTTGAAGATCTTGAAGATCTCGTCGATATCGTCGATATCCTCCTGTGCCTGATTCTTGCTGGCGGAGGCCTTTTCCTGCGCGGCGGAGAATGCGCCGATGGGCTTGGCGGGAGACTGACGCTTCTCGGCGAAGCCGGTGGCGATGACGGTCACGCGCATTTCGTCCTGCAGCTCATCGTCGAACGCGGCGCCGAAGATGATGTTCGCGTCGGGGTTGGCGGCTTCCATGACGATGTTGGCGGCAGTCTCGACGTCGTCGAGGCCGAGGTCGTGGGAACCGGCGATGTTGATGAGGACGCCGGTCGCGCCGTTGATAGACGTCTCAAGCAGCGGGCTGGAGACGGCGGCCTGCGCGGCCTGCTCGGCCTTGTCGCGGCCGGTGGCGGAGCCGACGCCCATATGGGCCTGACCCGCGTTGCGCATGATAGCGGAAACGTCGGCAAAGTCGAGGTTGATGATGACGTTCTCGCTGTAGCCGACAAGCTCGGAGATGGAGCTGACAGCCTGCTTCAGCACATCGTCTGCAATGCCGAATGCGTTGGCAAAGGTGATTTTCTGGTCAGTGACGAATTTCAGGCGGTCGTTCGGGATGATAATCATGGAATCGACCTTGTCGGTGAGGTTGGCAATGCCGGCCTCGGCCTGCTTCATGCGGTTCGCACCCTCGAAGCGGAAGGGCTTCGTCACGACAGCGACGGTCAGGATGCCCGCGTCATGCGCGACCTGCGCGATGATGGGCGCTGCACCGGTGCCGGTGCCGCCGCCCATACCGGCGGTGATGAAGACCATGTCGGTACCCTCGAGCACCTGAGAAATGAGCGCCTTGGATTCCTCGGCGGATTTCTGGCCGATATCGGGCTTGGAGCCTGCGCCCATGCCGCCGGTCAGCTTTTCGCCGATCTGAACCTTATTCTTGCACTTGGACTTTTCGAGGTCCTGCTTATCCGTATTGACTGCGACAAACTCGACGCCCTTGACGTCGGACGCGATCATGCGGTTGATAACATTGTTGCCGGCGCCGCCGACGCCAATGACTTTGATTTTGACTACCTTATCTGCTGTATCTGCCATTTGTCTTCCTCCTGTATATCTCACAGCCCACAACTGCATCGTTTTAAATTATGTCGACTATATTCTATCTCGAAAAAGGGTGTGCGTCAATAGAAATTGCGGAAAAATTCAGCAAAAATGCGATTTTGCGTTTTTGATGTCCCGGCTCACGCGGCGGGCTGGAAGGTGGCCTTTTTCTGCGCGGCCTGGGTCAGGTCGATCGTTCCGGCCTGGAACTCGCTGAGCTGCTCCAGAATGGAGCACAGATAGCGGATCTTGTACGCCATCTCATCTGTGCCGCCGAGCTTGATCTCGTAGCGGTCGTCGTACCAGAGGGTCATATCGTATTCCTTTTCCACGTCGATGACGCGGATATGCTCTAAAAGGCCGGTGCCGTCGAGCTCCTTCATCACGTCCAGCGCGGCGGCCAGTGCCGTGGGCGTGGGCGAGGAAACGGTATCCCCTGCCGTGGGGGTGGAAATGAAAAGGCCGTTGATGTGCGGGTTTTCATTGAAAGCGGCGGGCTCGATGCGCTCTAACGCCTTGCCGCTGGGGCCGACGAGCCAGCAGGCGTTCGTGTCCGTCATAACGGCAAAGGACAGCACGCTTTCGCGAACCTGAATGATGATGCCGTCCGGCAGGCTGCGGGCAATGGAGACGTCCTCGACATACGGAAGCGCCGCCTTGATATTGCCGACGGCCAGCGCCTTGTTGACCGTGAGGAGGTTATCGCCCTGCTGGATTTGTGAGGCGGTAATGATCTGATCGGCGGAATAGACGGAATTGCCCTGCACCTCGATGGTGTTGACCTTGAAGAAGATCGCGACGCCGAAGACAATCGCAGCCACGACAGCAAGCATGATGAGGAGCTTGCCGAGGGCGCTGCTGCGCACCCGGCGGGCCTTGCCCGCGGCGCGTGCTTCCCGATTCGCTTTGCTTTGCTTCGTGCGCATGATCCATTCTCCTTCGGAGGTAATACAGGCATTATATCACATCTTTTTGGGGATTTCCACTGTTTTCAGGCGAGCGCCGGCGCTTTGCAGCGCGGTCTCAAGAGTATCATATCCCCGTTTGATGTGTTTTACTCCAAAAATGGTACTTTCGCCCTCGGCCTGCATAGCCGCGAGCAGCAGCGCGGCGCCGCCGCGTAGATCCTCCGCGAAAAGCTGCGCCGCATGCAGCCGCGGCGTGCCGTTCAGGCGGACGGTGCTGCCGTCCTGACGCAGCTGCACACCGAGCTTTCCGAGTTCTCTGACGTAACCGAACCGGTTTTCAAAGATCGTCTCGGTAAAGGCCGTCTGCCCCTGCACGCGCAGCTGCGCGGCGAGCAGAACCGGCATCGCGTCGGTCGGAAAGCCGGGATACGGCCTTGAGACGACCGGGCGGCAGGCCGTCAGCGGTCCGTTGCGGCAGATTTGGATCGTATCGTGCGTGCAGGAGATCCGGCAGCCGCTTTCTGCGAGCGAGCCGAGGACAGGCTCCGCAAGGCGCGCATCCGTCCTGCGCAGCGTCAGTTCGCCGCCGCAGGCGGCGCAGGCGCAGAGAAATGTCGCGGTTTCGATGCGGTCCGGCAGGATGGTGTATGTCGCGCCGGTCAGCGGATGGCCGCCCTCGACGCTTATGTGGCTTGTGCCTGCGCCCGTGATTTTTGCGCCGCAGGCAATTAAAAAACCGGCCAGATCAGCAATTTCCGGCTCGCAGGCCGCGTTTTCGATCACGGTGACGCCGTCTGCGCCGGTGGCGGCCAGCATGGCGTTTTCCGTCGCACCGACGCTGGGGCCGGGCAGCGTAATGTTTGCGCCGGTCAGCTTCTGCGCACGGCAGGAGATCGTATCGTCCGTCTGCGCGACCTCCGCGCCGAGCGCACGGAAGGCAAGCAGATGATAGTCCACCGGCCTTGCGCCGATGGGGCAGCCGCCCGGCAGGCTCAGTGACGCCTCGCCGCATCCTGCGAGCAGCGCGCCGAGAAACAGGCTGGACGCACGCATGGACGCGGCCAGCTCCGGCGGAACAGAGCGGCCCGCGCAGCCGCGCGGGTCTATGTAGACGCTTGCGCCCCGCCGTTCGGACGCGCAGCCGAGGCTGCGCAGAATGGCAAGCGCATGCGTCACGTCGAGAATATCCGGACAGTTATGCAGGACGCACGGCGTTCTGCACAGGAGCGTCGCGGCCAGAATGGGCAGGACGCTGTTTTTCGCTCCGTGGATCGTCACCTCGCCGGAGAGCGGAGGCGACTTGGAAACAAGCAGCGCTGGCATGGGCATTCCTCCAAAACACAGGAATTTTCCCCATCCTATGCGCTGCGTGCGGCGTGCGTGTCAGTGCCTTGCAAGGTCGAGTGCAGTCTGATAGATTCGCTCGGCGGCGTCGACCACGGCCATATCCCGGGCGCTGGCGCGCATGGCACGCATCCGTCCGGCGTCCGAAAGGATCGATTTTGCGGTCTCATAGAGACTTTTTCCGTCGCAGTCCGCCTCGCGGACGACTGCGGCCGCGCCGGAGCGTTCAAGCACCCGGGCGTTTTTTTCCTGATGGTTGCCGGTCACATTCGGACTCGGCACCATGATGCAGGGCGTTCCGCTGGCGCAGACCTCGGCAATGGTCGCCGCGCCTGCGCGGCAGATGATGAGATCCGCCGCAGCCAGCACCTGCGGCATATCGTAGATGTACTCGCGCATGTCGATGCGCGGATGCGCGGCAAGGTCGACGCCCATGTCTTTGACATACTCCGGCATCCAGCGCCAGCCGAACGAGCCGGTCGCGTGGATGTGATGGAAGGGCGTATTGTCCTCGCATTCACATTTCATAAACTGGGCGATCTTCTTATTCATCTCCCGCGCACCGAGACTGCCCCAGCAGGAGACGACGAGCGGCTCTTCGCCGAGGCCAAGCGCCTGCCGGGCCTCCTGCCGCTTGGCAAAGAGGAATTCCTCGCGCACGGGCGTTCCGGTCAGGAGCACCTTTTCCGGCTCCGGGTAATGCTCCCGGCTGGACTCGAAGGAGACCATGACGCGGCTGGCCGTGCGCGCGACGAGCTTTGTCGTCAGTCCCGGGACGGCATTTGATTCGTGGACGCAGGTCGGAATGCCGAGCTTTGCGCCCATTTTAAGGGCCGGAAAGCTGGCGTAGCCGCCGGTGCCGACGATCACGTCGGGCCGGAACTCCTTCAGGATGCGCTTTGTTTTGGAAAACGTCGCGGCCATGCGCTGCACGGTCACAAGATTGTGCCAGACCGCAGCGGGGGTCAGCCTGCGCTGATAGTTGGAGATTTTCACGGTTTCCAGCCGGAAGCCCTCGCGCGGGATCAGCTTGTTTTCCATGCCGTCCTCCGCACCGATGAAGAGAATGCCGCAGTCCGGCTGCCGCTCACGGAACATGCGCGCGACTGCAATAGCGGGATAAATATGCCCGCCCGTGCCGCCGCAGGTAAAGACGATATTCATGGGGTTTCCTCCTTTACAGGAGCTTATTGTCGTTCTGCCGGGAGACGGCAAGGACGATGCCGGCTTCAAACAGCTGCATGAGAAGCGCCGTGCCGCCGTAGGAGAAGAATGGGAGCGAAATGCCGGTGGCGGGCAGGAAGTTCGTGACGACGCCGATGTTGAGGAAGGTCTGAAGCGCGATATGCGTGGAAATGCCGGCGGCAAGGAGCGCACCGAAGCGGTCGCGCGCGTGCATCGCGATATAATAGCCGCGCACAATCAGAAGGATGAAGAGCAAAATCACGACGACCGCCCCGACAAAGCCGAGCTCCTCGCAGAGAATGGGGAAAATGTAGTCGTTGTGCTCCTCAGGCAGGTACAGGTATTTCTGGCGGCTCTTTCCGAGGCCGAGGCCCATCAGGCCGCCGGAACCGATGGCATAGAGCGACTGCAGGATCTGATAGCCGTTGTCCGTGGGGTCGGAGGCGGGGTCGCGCCAGGCCGTGATGCGGCTTCCGGCGTAGCCCTGCGTCTTCAGATAAACAAACATGAACACGGCGACGGCCACGCCGCCGAGGGCAAACCATTTGATCTGCACGCCGCCCAGAAACAGCATGGCCGCAGCGAGCAGCAGCATGATGAGGATGCAGGAGAAATGGCGCTCCAGCGCGACAAGGCCGCACAGGACGATCATGATCGCGCCAAAGGGCGCGATGCCGTAGCGGAAGGTGCGCATTTTGTCGCGGTAAGTCGAAATCATGGCGGAGAAGGTCATGATGATGGCGATCTTCGCAAGCTCCGAGGGCTGGAAGCGGATGCCCGCGACCTCGATCCAGCGCTTCGCGCCGTTGGCGGTCGAGCCGATGAGCGGCACGAGCATCAGAAATACAACGGACACGGCGAGGATGATGAACGACGCGCTGCGCCAGAGCTGATAGTTCAGCCGGCTGACAAACAGCATGCCGCCGATGCCGACGACGGCGAAAATCGCCTGCCGGGCAAAATAATAGGTGGAGTTGCCGGTCAGGTAATACGCGCGGGCGTAGGAGGCCGAAAAGACCATAACGACGCCGATGAGCACAAGCAGCACCGTCAGCGCCAGAAACGGCAGATCCAGCAGACCGCGCTCGTCGAGCAGCACCTTATCCTTTGTTTTGGGCGGCTGCTGCGGCAGGCGCTCCGGCTCGGGGGCCTGCGGGACTTCATAGAGCCGCGTTACGCCGTCTGAACGGCTTGCCATAGGGGTCGCTCCTTTCTGAAGCTGCGGTATCTCAATACCGGTTCATGACGCCGAGATACGCGAGCACACACATGACGAGCGTAATGGCGGTGAAGACGAAGACGATCTTCTCTTCCTTCCAGCCGCACAGCTCGAAGTGGTGGTGGATGGGGGTCATTTTGAAGATGCGCTTGCCGTGGGTCAGCTTGAAATACGTGACCTGCAGAATGACGGAAAGCGTCTCGCAGAGATAGATGATGCCGACAAGGATCAGAATCAGCGGCATATCGAGCGCAAAGGCCATGCCGCAGACCATGCCGCCGAGAAACAGCGAGCCGGTATCGCCCATGAAGACCCTGGCCGGGTGGAA
>CADBOK010000229.1 GCA_902796245.1 Oscillospiraceae bacterium
GAAGCGTGAGGACGTGCGGGCCATGCTCGGCGAGCCGGACAGTACCAACAACGCGGGAGAAATTCAGCGCGAGGACGGCGTGTGGGAGGTCTGCTGGTTCTATAACACCTCCGGCAGCGCGGACGTGCTGTATGATCTGCGTCTGCGTTTTACAAACACCGGTATGCGCGACGGCAGCGGCTCGGTGCTGAGCGAGGTCTGGGCGCAAAGCCCCTGCGATTGGACGCTGGATACCGGCATCGGCATCGGCAGTCCGAAGGAGGCCGTCGATGCTGCGTATCCGGACGCAGTGTGGACGCATGAAACGATAATCGAAAACGATCAGGAGATTCCGTATGACTTGTACGAGCTCACGTCCGGCGACCTGTTCATGCTGATCCGCGTCGAAGCAGGTGAAGTCTCACACATCAGCTTCGGCGGTCTGAACGCCTATCACTTCTGGGACAAGAATGAACCGACTCCCGCCGACCCGTACACCTTCACCCCCTACGACACGCTCTCCGGCGGGACGGTCACGGCCTATTCCCGCACGGAAAGCGGTTGGGAAAAACAGGTTCTGACGGAGAAACGGGCGAAGCATCTTGTGACCGCGCTCAACATCATGGACCCGGAGCCGAGTGCTGTGCGGGGCGAGCCCGTGATCTGGCTGGAATTCGAATCCGGCGGCGTCGCGGCCCTGTACGACGAAAGCGGCGCGGGCGCAATTTACCGGCTGGAAGACCCGTCCGCATTCGAAGCTGCGCTCTCGTCCGGCGAAGACCCGACAGACGCGCTGACGCTGATCGAATATTGCATCTTCCCGGGCGTCTGGGACGATGTGCAGTCTGCGCTGGATGCGTAAAACAAACGAAGCCCCTTGTCATGCAGCGCATGACAAGGGGCTGAGACTGCCAAAAAACCACGGGGAACAGTCGGATGACAGAGCAGCAGGGGAAGAGTGAAGGGGGCAAAGAGCCCCCTTCGCGTTCAATCAACCAGATTTTCGAATTTTTTCAAAGTTCGAAAATCTGCCTCAGCGTGTCGAAAAGACTTTTCGACACGCTGAGCCCCTTGTCATGCAGCGCATGACAAGGGGCTTTTTCGGCTTCGGCAAAACCTGCTGCTGACATTGCCTCTTTCCGGATAGGCGCAGATGTGGTAAAATAGAGTATCTCGCGAATTCCAGACAGGAGAGCTTTCCATGAACCGTGAACCACAATCGCAGTTTGACCCTGAAAACGCGCCCGCGTTCGACCGCCTGCGCGACCGCAGGCGCGCAAAGCGCCGGCGGGTGCTTCGCGTTGCGCTGACGCTTTTCGTGTGCGCGGTGCTTCTGGGCGGAGCCGCCTATTACGCGCACCGGCAGATCATAAAGCCCTATCTTGATACGCCCGTCTCTGCGCCGGAGCAGCAGCCGCTTCCGGAGCCTGACCCGGCGCCCGAACCCGAACCGGCTCCGGAGCCGGAACCGGCGCCTGAACCCGAACCGGAGCCTGGGCAGTCTGCTCTGACGGAAGCGCAGGCGACGGATGCGACAAAGACGCTCGATCTGGAGCTGTATTCGTCTTCCGCCGTGCTGGTCGACGTGCAGAGCGGGACGGTGCTGGCTGAAAAGGGGATGGACGAGAAAATTTATCCCGCGTCCATGACGAAGGTCATGACGCTGCTGGTCGCGGCGGAAAACCTGCCCGACCTCGACGCAACGTTCACCATGACGCAGGCCATCATCGACCCCATTTATCTTGCGGGCGCGTCGATGGCGGGCTTTGTGGACGGCGAGACGGTCACGATGCGCGATCTGCTGTACGGCGCGGTCGTGCCCTCCGGCGCGGAGGCAACGGAAGCGCTGGCGCAGGCCGTGGCCGGGAGCGAGGAAGCGTTCGTCGCCATGATGAATGAAAAGGCCGCCGCGCTGGGGCTGACGAACACGCACTTCATGAACACCAGCGGCCTGCACGACGAGAACCACTATTCCACGGTGCGCGAGATCGCGCTGATTTTGCAGGCGGCGCTGGAAAACGAGACGTGCGCCGAGATCTTGAGCGCGGAAAATTACCGGGCGAGCGAAACGGAGCAGCATCTGGACGGGCTTGCCATGACGAATAAATTCCTCTACCGCGTCCACCACGAGTATTCGCTCGGTGGCGCGGAGATCACCGCCGCCAAGACGGGCTACACGGCCGAGGCCATGAACTGCTGCGCGAGCGCGGGAAAAACGCCGGATGGCAGAAGCGTGATCTGCGTGACGGCGAACGCATGGACGGGCGAGTTCTGCATCGAGGATCATATTGCACTCTATACAAAATACTGCGGAAGTGCAGAAGCTGAAGGATAGGAAGGTGCCGGAAATGAAAAAGCTGTCCCCCCGCGTCTGGCTGACGCTCATTCTCGTCGGCCTGGTCGGCCAGTTTGCATGGACGATCGAAAACATGTATTTTAATGTCTATCTCTACAACACCATTTCCACCGCCCCCGGCTATATCTCGGCCATGGTCGGCTGGAGCGCGGCCGCGGCCACGCTGACGACGCTTCTGATGGGCGCGCTGTCCGACCGCGTGGGAAAGCGCAAGCTGTTCATCTGCGGCGGATACCTGCTGTGGGGCCTGTCTACGGCGGCATTCGGCCTCGTGACGGTCGAAAACGCGGCGAAGCTGTTCCCGGCGGCCTCCGCGGTCGCCGCGGCGGCGGTGATGATCGTCGTGCTCGACTGCGTGATGACATTCTTCGGCTCGACGGCCAATGACGCAGCCTTCAACGCATGGATCACCGACACCGTGCCCAACGAGGCCCGCGGCAAGGCTGAATCCGTGCTGGCCATCCTGCCGCTTATTTCCATGCTCGTCATCTTCGGGCTGTTCGACGGCATGACGCAGCGCGGGCAGTGGCAGAAATTCTTCGCGATCTTCGGCGGGCTCGTCGTGCTGACGGGCATTGCGTCCGTCTTCCTCATCCCGGAGCCGAAGCTGACCCCGCGCCGGGACAGCTATCTGAAAACCCTTGTCTACGGGCTCCGCCCGTCCGTCGTGCGCGAAAACCCGGCGCTCTATCTGTCCTTCGCGGCGTTCTGTCTGTTCTCCGTCGCCGTGCAGGTTTTCTTCCCGTATCTCATTATTTATATGCAGAACTATCTGCATTTTGACGGCTACGCCCTCGTGCTGGGCATTGTGCTGATCTTCGCGTCGGTCGTGAGCGTGCTCTCCGGCCGCGTGATCGACCGGCTCGGCGAGCTGCGGTGCGTGCTGCCGGCGGCGGGGATCATGTTCGCGGGCCTTCTCGGCATGTTCTTCGCGCGGTCGATGCTGGCCGTGATTCTGACGGGGTGCGTCATGATGTCCGGGTACATGCTGGTCACGGCAATCTTGTCCGGCGTCATCCGCGACCATACGCCCGCCGGAAAGGCCGGGCATTTTCAGGGCATCCGCATGATCTTCGGCGTTCTGCTGCCGATGATCCTGGGCCCCGCCATTGGCGCGGCAGTCATCCGCGGCAGCGATTCGACGTATGTTGACCTCGGCGTTGTGAAAACCGTTCCCACGCCGTCCATTTTCCTGGCGGCGGCCGTCGTGCTGCTGCTGATTCTGCCGCCGGTGCTTCGGCTTAAAAAGAAGGAGGGGGCAAAATGCTGACACGCTGGGGTGAAACGCTGGATAAGACCGCCGTTTTGCAGGAATATCCCCGCCCGCAGCTCGTGAGGGAAAGCTATTACAATCTCAATGGCCTTTGGGACTATGCCATCACGGCCTCCGACGCCTGCCCCGGCGCGTGGGACGGGAAGATCCTCGTGCCGTTTTCGCCGGAAGCGCCGCTGTCCGGGGTGAACCGGGTATTGAAGCCCGGGCAGGTGCTCTGGTACCGGCGGACGCTGCCGTTTGAAAAGCCTGACGGCGGCCGGATGCTGCTGCACTTCGGGGCCGCCGACCAGCGGGCATGGGTATATGTCAACGGCCTGCTTGCCGGGACGCACACGGGCGGCTATACGGCCTTTACATTGGACATTACAAAGCTTCTGCGCGACGGGGAAAACATCCTGACCGTCGCCGTGCGCGACGATACGGACACCGTTCCTCTCTCGCGCGGCAAGCAGAAGACGAAGCGCGGCGGCATCTGGTACACGCCGCAGAGCGGCATCTGGCAGACCGTCTGGGCAGAGCAGGTGCCGGAAAATCATGTGCAGTCGCTCCTGTTCACGCCGGAGCTGCCGGAGGGCCGCGTACGGTGGCGTGTTGCCGCGTCCGCGCCGAAGGGTGCGCGGATCGAGATTTCGTATCAGGGAACGCCCGTCGCGGAGGGAGAAACGGACGAAGACGGCTGCGGCAGCGCGGTTCTCCCGCCGGAGCAGCTGCACCTGTGGTCGCCGGAGGAGCCGAATCTCTATGACGTGACCGTCACGCTGGGAGACGATGTTGTTAAAAGCTACTTTGCCATGCGCACCGTCGGCACCGGGAAGGATGCGGCAGGGCATCCCTGTCTGCTCTTAAACGGGCAGCCGTATTTCCAGCACGGCGTGCTCGATCAGGGCTACTGGCCGGACGGATTATACACCGCGCCGTCGGACGAGGCGCTGATCTATGATATTACGCTCATGAAGCGGCTGGGCTTCAATATGCTGCGCAAGCACATCAAAATTGAGCCCATGCGCTGGTATTATCACTGCGACCGGCTGGGCATGCTCGTCTGGCAGGACATGCCCTCCGGCGGTGGACAGTACAATCTGCTGACGATCTCCGCGCCGCTCATCACCGGCATCCATCTCAAGGACAACCATTACGGCCTCTTTGCCCGCACGGACGCGGAGGGCCGCGACAGCTACACCCGCGAGCTGGAGGAACTGGTCGCGCAGCTGCAAAACTGCCCGTGCATCGTGCTGTGGGTGCCGTTCAACGAGGGCTGGGGGCAGTTTGACGCGAAGGAGGCCGTGCGGCTGCTCCGCAGGCTTGATCCCACGCGGCTGATCGACCATGCCAGCGGCTGGCACGACCAGGGCGTGAGCGATGTAAAAAGCCTGCACGTGTACTTCAGGCCCTACCGCTTCAAACCCGACAAAAAGGGCCGCGCGGTCGTCCTGTCGGAGTTCGGCGGGTACAATTTGCCGGTCGCGGGACATACCTGGAACGCGAAAAACTTCGGCTATAAGGGCTACCAGACGCCCGAGGCACTGGGCGAAGCGGTCCGGGCGCTTTATGAGACGCAGATCGTCCCCGCGCGAAAAGCCGGCCTTGCCGCCGATGTATACACGCAGCTGAGCGACGTGGAGGACGAGGTCAACGGCTTTGTGACCTATGACCGGCGCGTGGAAAAGCTGCCGGAGGCGCTGATGCAGGCCATCGCGTGGGACCTGAAAGGAGACTGACCATGAAAAAACGGATACTGGCGCTGCTGCTGGCGCTGATGCTGCTGGCGCTTTGCGGCTGCACGGTGCGCGACACGGTGCAGATCGTGGAATCCAGCGTTACGACGCTGCAGGAGCTGGCGGACGCGGCGCTGTCCGAGGAGACGGAAGCGCCCGAATCAGGTGAGCAGTTTGTGACCGCCGAAGACCCGGAGGTCACGCAGACCGCCGATACGGTCGACGAGCACGGGTATTATTACGACGCGGAGCACGTCGTTCTGTATCTCGACGCCTACGGCCATCTGCCGGAGAATTATATCACGAAATCCGACGCCCGCGCGCTCGGCTGGGAGGGCGGCAGCGTTGAAGCGTATCAGGAGGGAGCCGCCATCGGCGGCGACCGCTTCGGCAACCGCGAGGGACTTCTGCCGGAAGAACCGGGAAGAACGTACACCGAGTGCGACATCAATACGCTCGGCGCGGATTCCCGCGGGGCCGAGCGCCTGATCTTCTCGAACGACGGGCTGTATTTTTACACGTCCGACCACTATGCGTCGTTTACGGAGCTGACCGTGGACGGAGGGACAGTCGTATGGGGCTGACGTACCGCATCGACTGCCGGGAGCTGACCTCGCGCGCAGCCGCGCACGACTGCTTCGCGCGCGTATTTTCCCTGCCCGCGTTTTACGGGCGCAATCTCGACGCGCTGTACGACGCGCTGACGGAGCTGCCGCCGTGTACGCTCGTGCTGGAGCATACGGACTGCCTGTACGGCGCGCTCGGGCCATATGCGGAAAAGCTGCTCGGCGTC
This sequence comes from Oscillospiraceae bacterium, assembly GCA_902796245.1. GTDB lineage: Bacteria > Bacillota > Clostridia > Oscillospirales > Oscillospiraceae > CAG-170. Next base: position 6,120 of record CADBOK010000229.1, read on the forward strand.
TTCCGCGACGCAGCGCGGGAGAATCCAAATATCCAGATTCAAGAAGATATCAAAACTTTTTGAGCATTTTTCGTACCTTGTCTATATTGCCAGAAAACAGGCGTTTTTCCTTGTGCGAATTGTCAATTTACAAAGTACGGCATTGTCGGATAAAATACACAATATGAACGAATTGTGAATTGCTCGTTCAGGAAAGAGAAATTTAGGAGGAATTCTATGGAAATCCAAACTGGCGCATTGGTAATCGTTCTTGCGTACATGGTCGGCATGATGGTTGTCGGCTACGTCGTCGGCAAGATCAACATCAAGGGCAGCGCGGACTATCTTGTTGCCGGCCGCAGAATGGGCCTGTTCATGGTCGCGTTCTCGCTGTCTGCCAACAACATCGGCGGCGGCTGCACCACCGGCCTCGCGCAGAAAGCGTTCGGCGCATGGGGCGTCAGCGCGATCTGGTACGTCCTGGCCGCATCTCTGGCCATGATCCCGCTGGCCTACTTTGCTCCCAAGATCCGCAAGACCATGGCTGTCACGATCCCCGAGGTCGTCGGCCGCCGCTTCGGCAAACTCTCCAGCAACTTCACGGCGGTTCTCAGCGTCCTGTCGCTGTTCTGCCTGACCTCTTCCCAGATCGGCGCTTCCGGCGCTGTCATCAACGCACTCATCCCGTCGATCCCCCTGAACGTCTGCCTGCTTCTGGCCGGCTTCGTCACCATCTTCTACACGACCTTCGGCGGCATGATCGCTGACCAGCTTTCCGACCTCATCCAGTTCGGCATCATCCTCGTCGGTCTTGCCATTGCAACGCCGATCGTCCTGAAGCATGCCGGCGGCTGGGCTGCGATCTCCGCTGCTCTGCCCGGAGAAAAGCTGAACATGACCCAGATCGGCTGGGCCTCCATCATCGGCTACTTCTTCAACTACTTCTGCACCTTCCTCTGCGGCCCTGAGATGGTTTCCCGTTTCGAAACCTGCAAGGACGAGAAGACTGCGGTTCGCGCCTCCTTCCTCTGCGCCATTCTCATGGCTGCTATGGCAGTCTTCCCGACCCTCCTCGGCCTTGCCGCTTTCGCGCTGAAGGATCAGCTGCCCGGCCTTGCCGAGAACGGCTCCAACGCCATGATGGTCGTCACCGGCACCTATGCGCCCGGCATCATCACCGGTCTTATCTCCGCAGCCATCATCTGCGCGACCATGTCCTCGGCAGACTCCAACCTGCTGTGCATGTCCACGATGATCATCAACGACATCTATCCCGGCTTCGGCGGCAAGAAGAAGCTCGACGACAAGCAGACCATCTTCTACACCCGTCTGTGCAACGTTATTGCGGCTCTCATCGCCATGTGCATCTCCATGTTCGGCGTTTCCCTCGTCGCCATGAACACCTTCGCATTCGGTATCCGCTGCGCAGGCCCGTTCGCGGCATACGGCCTCGGCCTTGCCGTTCCGAAGGCAACAAAGAATTCCGGCATGATCTCCATCTTCACCGGCACCATCGCTTTCGTCGTCTGGCAACTTCTGTCCAACGGCGGTACGCTGTGGTTCATGATGCCGGTCGTCTTCGGCAGCCTTGTCTCCGTCATCACATTCTACGTTGTGAACCTGATCGAGTGGAAGCGCGGCGTTCCCGCTGCTCCTTCTGCTTACGCTGTCGAGGAAGCCAAGTAAGTTTCCAATCCCTGCAGCTCGCGCCATGCACAGCTTATCCGCTGTGCATGGCGTTTTTTTGCCGCGCATGGGAAAATCTGATTGACATTTTCCGTGCGCCGTAGGAAAATGGGGGCGGTAATCAAAAAAGGAGGTACCTGATATGAGCAGACAGGAGGCGCTGCAGCAATTCCGGCAGGCGCTCAAGGCCGGACAGAAATGCTACCGCGATTGTGTCCACCGCGGACGCTATCCGTATCCGCAGGTGCTCGAGGAACGGCTGCGCGGCTGCGCGGTCGCGGGCCGCGTCGATCTTGGCGTACTGGACATTCCCATCGCGCAGATCATCGGCACAAATACGGCGGGGCGGCAGGCGGCGTTTGCCGCGAATTTCATGCCGCTTCTGGATCTCGGAACCGAGTTTGCAAGCAAGTGGGTCGCACTCTGCGAGGCGCACCTGGGCGACACGGGCATCACGGATCCCATCCGGTGCTTTGAATATATGGGCTGCTTTTACGTGCAGGAGGGCAACAAGCGCGTCAGCGTCCTCAAGAGCTTCGACGCGCCGACCATCCGCGCGTATGTCACGCGCGTCCTGCCGGTCTATTCCGACGATCCGGCCGTGCGGGTCTATTATGAATTTCTGCACTTTTACGGGCTGTGCGGCCTGTATCAGGTGCATTTCAACCGCGTCGGCGATTATCCCAAGCTGCAGGCCGCGCTCGGCTTCGACGCCGACCACGTCTGGTCGGACCGGGAAAAGCGCGCGTTCCTGACCGCGTTCTATACCTTCCGCACGGCGTATTATAAGCTCAGTCAGGAGCCGCCCGTCACGACGGCAGAGGCGCTTCTGGTGTGGCTGCACACATATACGCTGGGCGATCTGCGCGTGATGGGGCCCGCGGAGCTGGAACAATCCATACGCGCGGTGTGGACGGAGCTGACCGCCTACGCGCGGGGCGGAAAGATCGACGTGCAGACCGACGCGGAGCCGGAGCCGTCCGGCTCGGGCCTGCTCGGCCTGATTGCCGGGCGGATGATCCCCAGCGGGACGCTCCGCGCGGCGTTCGTGCATGAATGCGCGCCGGAAAAAAGTCCGTGGATCTGCGAGCACGACAAGGGCCGGCAGCAGCTCGAGCAGGCGCTCGGCGACGCCGTCTCGGTCAGAACCTATCTCGCGGAGGACTATCCCTGCGCCGAGGACGCGCTGGAAAAGGCCGTCTCAGACGGCGCGCAGGTCGTTTTCACGACGACCGTGCCGCTGATCTTTGCCTGCCGCAAGCTCGCGCCCAAATACCCCGGCGTCCGCTTTCTCAACTGCTCGGTCGACATGCCCTATCCCGGCGTGCGGACGTATTACGGCCGCATCTACGAGGCAAAATTCCTGCTTGGCGCAGTTGCCGGCGCGCTGGCAGAGGACGGCCGCATCGGCTACGTCGCCGACGGGCCGATCTTCGGGACGCCCGCGGCCATCAACGCCTTTGCACTCGGCGCGCAGCTGACGAATCCGCGCGCCGGGATCGAGCTGCGCTGGTCGTGCTGTGAGCCCTCGCCCGCCGCGCATCTTGCGCAGGAGGGGCTGCGCGTCATCTGCGCGCGCGACCTGCCGGGCTCGGGCGACAGCCCGGACTGGCGCGGATTGTGCCTGGTGCGGGAAGCGGGGCCCGTCTGCGCCGCGCTTCCGGTGTGGAACTGGGGCGAGGTCTACATCCGGCTGGCGCGCAGCATTCTGCGCGGCGGCTGGGACGAGCTGAGCGCAGCGGCGGCCGTCAATTACTGGTGGGGCTTTGCAAGCGGCGCGGTGGACGTGCAGCTGCAAAGCATGCTGCCGGACGGCCCGCGCGAGCTGGTGCGCCTGCTGCGCGCCGCGCTGACCCACGGCGAGCTTGCGCCCTTCCACCGGCATATCACCGATCAGGACGGAAACGTTCGGAACGACGGCGAGCGCTGGCTTTCGCCGGAGGAGATCCTACACATGGACTGGCTGTGCGGCAACGTGCGCGGCAGCATCCCGCAGTATGATGCGCTGCTGCCCATGGCGAAGCCGATGGTGCGGCTGCTGGGGCTGTACCGCGATTCGCTCCAGCCGGAGAAAAGGGGGCCGCTGCTTTGAAGCTTCTGCTGCTTGCCGATAAGGAAAGCCCCTATCTCTGGGACTATTACCAGCCGGGACGGCTGGACGGATATGATCTGATTCTCTCCTGCGGCGATCTGAAGGCGGAGTATCTGACGTTCCTTGCCACGCTCGGCCGCGCGCCGCTATACTATGTGCGCGGCAACCACGACGGCAATTATGACCGGCGTCCGCCCGAGGGCTGCGACTGCATCGAATACAAGCTGGTCATATATAACGGCCTGCGCATCGTGGGGCTGGGCGGGAGCCGCCTGTACTCGGGCGGCAAGGACCAGTATTCCGAACACCAGATGAAAAACCGCATCTGGAAGCTCGGCTGGAAGATCCGCCGCGCGGGCGGCGTGGATATCGTGGTGACGCACGCTCCGGTGCGGGGACTCGGCGACGCGGACGATTACGCGCACATGGGCTTCGAGGCGTTTCTGCCGCTGCTCGAACGCTACAAGCCCCGCTATCTCATCCACGGCCATGTTCACATGGAATACGGCCGCGACGTCGCCCGCGTGCGCAGGCACGGGGACACAACGATCATCAACGCCTGCGAGCGCTATGCGCTGGAGGTATAAAAAGTATGGAATATCCGAAGGTCTGCCTGCGGCGCGGCGAGGAAGCCGGCGTCCGGAAGGGACAGAGACTGATCTATGACAACGAGCTCGACTGGGCGGACGATATCTGCACGGACGGCTGCGTCGTCGACGTGCTGGACAGCCGCCAGCACTTTGCCGCGCGCGGTTTTTTCAATTCAAAATCCCGGCTGGCTGTCCGCGTCCTGACGCGGGATGAAGCCGAGCCCATCGACCGTGCATTTTTTGCCCGCCGGATCGAGTCGGCGTGGCGCATGCGGCAGGCACTGGGCTTTGCCGATTCCTGCCGCGTCGTCTTCGGCGAGTCCGACGGACTGCCGGGGCTGACGGTCGATAAATTTGCGGACTGCCTGTCGTTCCAGATCGCCTGTCTGGGGCTGGAGCGGTGGAAGCCGGAGCTGATCGCCATTCTGGCGGAGCTTTTCTCGCCGCGCGGCATTTATGAACGCGACGATCTGCCCGTGCGTGAAAAGGAGGGGCTGCCGCTCATCAAGACCTGCGTGTACGGTACGGTCCCGGAGGAGCTTGTCATCCGCGAGCACGACGCGCGCATGCTCGTCTCCATCGCAAACGGCCAGAAGACCGGACATTTTCTCGACCAGCAGGAAAACCGGGGCCGCCTGAAGCCCTATGCGCCCGGACAGGACGTGCTCGACCTGTGCTGCTGCACGGGCGGGTTCTCCATCCACGCCGCGCTCTACGGCGCGAAAGCGGTCGAAGCAGTTGATGTGTCCGAGGACGCGCTGGCGCTCGTGCGGCGCAACGCGGCGCTCAACGGTGTGCAGGATGTCGTCACGACCACCTGCGCCAACGTGTTTGACCTTGCGCGGCAGTACGTGCGCGAGGGACGGCAGTACGGTCTTGTGATCTGCGACCCGCCCGCGTTCGCCAAGAGCCGCAAGGCGCTGGAAAATGCTTACCGCGGCTATAAGGAGCTCAATTTACAGTGCATGAAGCTGGTCAGGCCCGGCGGGTATCTCGTCTCCTGCTCGTGCAGCCAGTTCATGACGCCGGAGCTGTTTCTCGGCATGCTCCGCGAGGCCGCGCAGGACGCGGGCCGCGACGCAAGACTTCTGGAATCGCTCCTCCAATCCCGCGACCACCCCGCGAGCCTGTCCTCCGAGCAGGCACTGTATCTCAAGGGAGACATCCTGCAGATCCTGTAACGCCCGCCGGGACTTTCGTTCGGAGGAAGCTCCGCATGCGTTATGCTGCTGCGCTTTATACAGAATAGGGCAATGCAAAAACGCCGCAAGTCCTTGCGGCGCGGGAACTCTACCGCCGGTAGACTGCAGTTCCGGACGTGTAGAGCGGCGAACCGTGATTTTTGGATAGCATTTTGCTGCGCGGCGCGGTATAATGCAAAGCAGAAAAACAACAACCGGAGGTCACACATGGAAAAACGCTTTCAAATCGTAACAGACTCCTCCTGCGATCTGCCGCAGGCGCTGGCGGACGAGCTCGACCTTGCCGTTCTGCCGCTGCACGTTCTGATCGGGGAGCATACATACGCCAACTATCTCGACGGCCGCGAGATCGGCTTCCGGGAATTCTACGATAAGCTCCGCGAGGGCGAGCGCGCCACCACGAGCGCCGTCAACGTCTCGGAGTTCACCGCCGTCATGGAGCAGAAGCTGAAGGAGGGCCTGGATATCCTCTTCATCGGCTTCTCATCGGGTCTGAGCACGACGTATCAGTCCGGCGCGATCGCCTGCGACGAGCTGCGTGAAAAATACCCCGAGCGGAAGCTCATTGCCATCGACTCGCTCTGCGCGTCTTTGGGCGAGGGCCTGCTTCTGTATCTGGCTGCGAAAAAGCAGCAGTCCGGCGCATCCATGGACGAGGTCGCGGATTATGTCCGTGAGACGATTCCGCATCTGTGCCACTGGTTCACGGTCAACGACCTGATGTTCTTAAAGCGCGGCGGCCGCGTCGACGCGGCGACGGCCATCGTCGGCACCGTCCTGCAGATCAAGCCCGTCATGCACACCGACGACGCCGGGACGCTCAAGAACGTCACCAAGGCCAGAGGCCGCAAGGCCGCGCTCAAGGCGCTTGCGCAGAAGCTGGCCGACACGGCCATCGATCCTGCCAGCCAGACCGTCTTCATCTGCCACGGTGACTGCATCGAGGACGCGGAATACACGGCCGAACAGATCCGAGCCCTGACCCCGGTCAAGGATATCATCATCAACTATGTCGGCCCCGTCATCGGCGCCCACACTGGCCCCGGCGTCGTTTCTGTCTTCTTCGTCGGCACGCATCGATAAAAAGCTGCGAAAAACCCTCCCTTTTTCATAAGGGAGGGTTTTTGTACGTGTCAGCTGTTTTTCTGTCCGGCCAGATAGCGCGCGACGTAGACGCCGCTGGCGGAGGCGTGGGAGAGGGAGTGGGTGATGCCGCTGCCGTCTCCGATGATGAACAGGCCCTTGTGCGCCGTTTCGAGATTCTCGTCGACGGAGACCTCCATGTTGTAGAACTTGACCTCGACGCCGTAGAGGAGCGTGTCGTCGTTCGCCGTGCCGGGGGCGATCTTGTCAAGCGCGTAGATCATTTCAATGATGCCGTCGAGAATGCGCTTCGGGATGACCAGAGACAGATCGCCGGGCGTGGCTGTCAGGGTGGGAGTGACGAAGGACTTGTCGATGCGCTTCTGCGTCGACCGCTGGCCGCGGATCAGATCGCCGAAGCGCTGCACCATCACGCCGCCGCCGAGCATGTTCGAAAGCCGCGCAATGGACTCGCCGTAGCCGTTGGAGTCCTTAAAGGGCTCCGTAAAGTGCTTGGAGACGAGCAGGGCGAAATTCGTGTTTTCGGTCTGTCTGGCCGGGTCCTCGTAGCTGTGGCCGTTGACAGTCACGATGCCGTTTGTATTCTCGGTTACAACCGCGCCGCGCGGGTTCATGCAGAACGTGCGCACGAGGTCCTGGTACTTGGTCGTCTTGTAGACGATCTTGCTCTCGTACACCTCGTCGGTGATGTGGCGGAACACCTCGGCCGGCAGCTCGACGCGGACGCCGAGGTCGACGCGGTTGGAGTGCGTCACGATGCCGAGCTCCGCGCAGACGCTCTCCATCCACTTGCTGCCGCTGCGGCCGACGGAAATGATGCAGTACGGCGCGGCGTATTCGTCTCCCCGCTCCGTCACGACCGTGAAGCCCTCGCCGGTCTTGCGGACGGAGGCGATCGGCGTGCGGAAGAAGAATTCGAC
>CADBOK010000230.1 GCA_902796245.1 Oscillospiraceae bacterium
ACAGCCCCTATGCCTCCGCGTCCTCCATTGCTGATCTGGCCGGCGGCAAGTGCACCGCCCAGTCCGGCACGATCTGGTATGACTCCTGCCTGCCGCAGATTGAAAACGCCGAGCTTCTGGCTCCTGCCGAGACGGCTCCGGCCATGATTATGCAGCTGCAGACCGGTGCGGTCGACTTCATCTGCACCGACATGCCGACCGCCATGGGCGCTGCCGCACAGGACGATAATCTCGTCATTCTGAACTTCTCCGGCACCGACGGCGACTTCCAGTTTGCCTCCGAGGCCGAGCGCGCCGAAAACGTCAACATCGGCATCTCCGTCCGCAAGGGCAACACGGTTCTGAAGGACACCATCGACAGCGTTCTCTCCACCATGACAGAGGACGACTTCAACCAGCTCATGGATGAAGCCATCCGCATCCAGCCGGAAGTTTAACTGTTTGCCCGCGCCTCCGGCGCGGGCAAATCAAAATTGAAAGGAGACCACTCCGTGGATAAGCTCGCCAAGCTCATGCAGGATATCGGTATTCTGTGGGAAAAGTACCGCATGATGTACCTGAACGGCATGCTCAACACGCTCGGCCTTGCGCTGGCCGCGACCGCGATCGGCTGTATCATCGGCCTGCTTTGCGGCATTCTCAATACCATTCCGTGCGCCAAAAACGACCCGCTGCCCAAGCGGATTCTTCTGAAGATCCTCCGCGTCATCATCCGCATCTACGTCGAGGTCTTCCGCGGTACGCCCATGATGCTGCAGGCCGTGTTCATTTTCTACGCCCTGCCGTATTTCACCGACAACGCCCTGCGGTTTGACAACATTTGGGCCGCGTCCATCCTGATCGTCTCGATCAATACAGGCGCGTACATGGCCGAGTCCGTCCGCGGCGGTATTATCTCCATCGACCCCGGCCAGACCGAGGGCGCGAAGGCCATCGGCATGACGCATTTCCAGACCATGACGAGCGTCATTCTCCCGCAGGCCATTCGCAATATCCTGCCCCAGATCGGCAACAACTATATCATCAACGTAAAAGATACCTCCGTCATGTTCATCATCGGCTTTACGGAGTTCTTCGCCTCGCATCGCTATATCGTCGGCATCAACAACAAATATTTCCCGTCCGCCGTCATTGAAATGGCCGGGTATCTGGCTATGACGCTGATCGCCTCCGGCGTTCTGCGGCTGGTCGAAAAGCTGATGGACGGCTCCGACAGCTATGAGCTCGTGCAGGAGGATCCGCTGACCATGACCGCGGGTACGTATTCGCACCCGAAGCGCGGCAGCAACTTTGACGAGCGCAGCAAGGAGTACGGCGGAGAAAGAGAGGGACGCTGATATGGCAGACAACATTCTTGAGATCCGGCATCTGCGCAAGTCCTTCGGTACACACGAAGTCCTGCGCGACATTGACTTCGATGTCAAAAAGGGCGACGTGATCTCCATCATCGGCGCGTCCGGCTCCGGCAAATCGACGCTGCTGCGCTGCGTGAACCTGCTCGAAACGCCGACGAGCGGCGACATTCTCTACCACGGCGAAAACGTCACCGGAAAGAGCGTCAACGCCGCGAAATACCGCTCCCACGTCGGCATGGTGTTCCAGTCGTTCAACCTGTTCAACAATATGACCGTCCTGAAAAACTGCATGGTCGGCCAGATGAAGGTACTCGGCCGCAGTAAGGCCGAGGCGGAGCAGCAGGCCATGCGGTATCTGGAAAAGGTCGGCATGGCGCCCTATGTCAACGCCAAGCCGCGCCAGCTCTCCGGCGGCCAGAAGCAGCGCGTGGCCATTGCACGCGCGCTCGCGATGGACCCAGAGGTGCTCCTGTTCGACGAACCGACGAGCGCCCTTGACCCGGAAATGGTCGGCGAGGTGCTTTCCGTCATGCAGGATCTTGCGCATGAGGGCATGACGATGCTCGTCGTGACACACGAGATGGCCTTCGCCCGCGATGTGAGCCGCCGCGTCGTATTCATGCACGAGGGCGTGATTCTGGAACAGGGCTCGCCTGCTTCCCTCTTCGGCGACCCGCAGTGCCAGCAGACAAAGGACTTCCTGTCCCGCTTCCGCAACAGCTGAATTTGAATCAAAAACACCCTCTGCCGTGCGGCAGAGGGTGTTTTTTTATCCTATCGTGCGCACGGTTGCTTCGCACAAGGGGTGATAATCGGTGTTCGCGGCGGCAAAGATCTTGACGGTTTTCGCGCCGGACACATCGGCAGTCAGCTCCCCTCCGTTCAGAATCAGTATGCCGAGCAGTTTGTCTTCTTCGCTGTACCACGCCGCAATGACGCTGCCGGACTGCGTGCCGCTGGGCTTCAGATAGAGCGTTTTCCCTTCCAGATAATAGGCATACCCGCCCGCCGTGACGGCGGTGTAGGGATCGAGCCTATAGACGCGCGGCGCTGCCGGTTCCTCGGCATACGGCGACTGCTGCACTAAGTACCGCAGCTCATTTCCGACCACTACTGTGCCGCAGATATACCCCTCCGACCGCTCCGCAGCCGTCAGCGAATAGACCTTCTGCTCTGTTTCGCTCTTCGGATCGTAGCGGTAGACGGTATCGGTCGTGTTGTAGATCAGCTCGTCATTATAGCGGGAAAGGCCGGAATACAGGCCGTTCCAACTCCAGCCCGGCTTTCCCCACTCGGGCCATCTCTCGCTGATCTGTTTCATCAGCGACCCTTCCTGCTTCGGATCTGCTGTCTGCATGAGCCCGCTCTGATAGAGCAGGTAATACCACTTCCCGTTCAGCGGAACAAATGCGCTGTCGACGTTGGCCCAGTAGTAGTTGTCAAAGGTCTTGTCATCCGTTTTGACATTCAGGCTGTATTTGAAATCATGCGCATTATGTGCGCCATTATTTGTGGCCTTGAGCTTGTCCTCACTCAGGCAGAAGTACACATGCTGCGACTGTCCAATACGATCCTCCGTCGGATCGTCCCACGTCACGTCGACATGGTACCAGTTGCCGTCAATCAGAAGTATATTCCAGATATGGTTCAGACTTGTGCTCGTAACCGTTCCGGATGTGATGTTGACGCGGTTCAGCAGCAGCCGGTAGGCCAGCGTATATGCCTGGCAAACGCCGGTTCCCTCCACCAGAATGGTATATGCATCGCGGATCTGAAGTGTTTCATCATACTGCGCATGCGTGGCCAGATAATCATGCAGGAACAGCGCCTTTTCGAGATCCGACCAGTCCGGATCGACCTGCGCGAGGATCCCGTTTACGACCTGCTCCAACGCGGTCTGCTTCTGCCTGATCTGCGATTTCTGCTCTCCTGTCAGTTCATTGACTACCTCTTCGCCCCACAGGTAATCCGGTAAAACATTGGATACGATTCCGCCCATCATTTGATAGACACAGCCGCCTTGCACAAAAAACAGCTCCGGGTTCTCGTTTACGACTTGCGGATAAATTTCCCCTAACGTTTCTTCCGAAATCCTGTACTGACTGATATCAAGGCTGGCTTTCATTTCCAGAAGCCCCTGTTTCAGCGCTGCCTTTACATCTGCAAGCGCATCGTCTGCGCTCTGCTCAGACGTATACATCTGCAGCCCGGGCTGCGGGGCCTCCGGAAAATCGCCGTTCTGGATGATGCCGGTGCACGGCTGCTCTACGATAACCGGTGCTTCCTCCGCGTTTGCGCTGACGCACAGCAGGCACACGAGTGTCAGCAGACACAGCAGGACGCTCCATTTTCTCTTCATCATGCTTCCTCTCTTTCCGATTCGGCGCGCAGGCAGCGGGGCTGTCTGCGCGCCGGGTGGGGTTCGTTACTCTGCCGGGAGACGGATGATCTCCATGTCCTGCTTCGGCTTGCCGCCCTCCATGAAGAAGAGCTTCAGCTCGCAGCTTTCGTACTTTTTCGGAATGCGGCAGGTAATCGTGCCGTTCAATACCGTTGCATTGACCATTCCGACGAAGCGTCCGTTCTTGTAGGCCGCGAGAATGACGCGCTTGGCCTGTTCAAACGGTTTTTCATCTTCCTTATCCGTATTTTCGATCGTAACGCCGGTCGCGTCGGACTTTTTCTCAATCTTTACGATCTTTTCCTCGACCGCAGGATCCGCCGGCGTCTCTACCTTCGCCTCCAGCTTTGTCTTCCACTGCGCATACAGGATGCGCGGCGTCGCGTATTCGAGCTTGTCGCTAAAGCTGTATGTCCTGCCCGTGCCGTCCGGTTTGGTGTTCCAGCTTTCGATCGTCTTGCCCTCTTTGGAGGTCAGCGTCGTATTGAGCGTAGACGAGACCACGACGTGCTTTCCGTTCTCGAACGTCGTGCCGGGGGCCACGAGTGCAACCTGGCCCCAGCGGATCGCGCGCGCGTAGAGCGTAGTGTCGTCCGGCTCGCTGACGACCTCACCGGCCAGATACTGGCGGCTGCTGTCCGTCTCCGTTCCGTCCTCGGAGGAGAACCAGTAGACCAGATCACCGTTGCTGACAGCATCGGCGTAGACATAGTTCGGGACAATCACTTCGGGTTTTTCGTTTCTGTTGACATACGATACGCTCGTCCACGTGTTGTCGATGTCGTCCCCCTTCAGTGCGCCGTCCGCGCGGAACGCAAGATAGGGGAAATCCCACTGCCGCCACATGATCGTCAGATCAACCGTGGGAGACTGCACGAAAATGCTCTTGGGCCAATCATAATAGTAGTACGTATCGTCGCCTGTGTCCTCCACGAGATCAACAACGTCGGCATGCTGCTTTTTGAAGCTCGTGCCGCGCAGGCTATAGCCCTCGCCGTATTCGAGGTCAACCGTGATGGAGGTCTTTCCGGCAGCTGTCTTGCCGCCGTTGCCGTCGAGTGTCAGCTTGGACATGCGCGGCTCGGTGTGGAACACTTGCAGATCTTCCACACCCTGCAAGCCCATCTCGGTCATGGTAAGCTGCGTGTATGCAGACGCCGCAGCGTCCGTCTTGCCGTGGTAGGTGACCTTATCGTTGCCGGTGACGTCCGGCGTGCCCGTCTGGGCGGCGATTGCCTTGGCTCCCGCACCGGCAGTCAGCGTGACGTGCGGCGCGCGGTCAAAGTAGACCCTCGGCGCAACGAGCGCAGACACACCGGCAGCCACCTGAACCGTCAGATTGCTGTGCTGGCCGTAGGCGCATTCCGTGATGATGCGCAGCGTATCCGCGCAGCTCAGCGTTCCGTTGATCGTGGAGGTCGACTTGACGGAGACGTCTGCCAGAACGGGAAGCTCGATACTGCCGCCGTGATAGCCGTCCAGCGTCAGCGTGAGCTTGACTTTCTGCGAATTGTACCAGATCGACCATCCGTTGCCCTCTTGGTACGCACTATTGGCGGCAAAGCTGTACGACTTGCCGTTCACAGTTACCTGTTTATCCAGCGACCAGCATGCGAGGATACGTACTTCTGCCGCTTTTTCCGGAATCGGAAGATTCTCGCCTGCCTTCAACTCCGACCATGTGTAATTGCCGTCCGTGTCCCTTATGCTGCAGCGCCAGTATGCGAACGTCATTCCGTCCCCCGCCTGCGGCGTCGGAAGCGTGATCGTTCCGCCGGCCTTTGCAAACGTCTCGTTCGTCTCATAATTTGCACGATTCTCGATCGTGACCGGGACACTGCCCACCGGCAGCCAGATCGCATAGAGCTTTGTGCCGCGGGAAAGTACAGTTTACAAGGGACTACACAGGGTAGGTATCTGACGGGAGGGGTGCCGCCAGTCAGATTTTCCATGTGATGTTCAA
>CADBOK010000231.1 GCA_902796245.1 Oscillospiraceae bacterium
CATCCCGAAGAGCGAGCTGATCGCGCACCGCGAGGGACTTATCATCGGCTCGGCCTGCGAGGCGGGCGAGCTGTTCCAGGCGATTCTGAACCACAAGAGCTGGGCGGAGCTCAAGCGCATCGCGGGCTTCTATGATTTTCTGGAGATCCAGCCCATCTGCAACAACCGCTTCATGCTCGACAAGGGTCTTGCCGAGGACGAGGAGGAGCTGCGCGGCTTCAACCGCACCATCGTCCGGCTCGGCGAGGAGTTGGGAAAGCCCGTCGTGGCAACCGGCGATGTCCACTTCCTCGACCCGGAGGATGAGATCTTCCGCCACATCCTGCTTGCCACCAAGCAGATGCCGGACGCCGACCGGCCGCTGCCTTTATACCTGCGCACGACGGATGAAATGATGGAGGAATTCTCCTATCTCGGCCCGGAGAAGGCGCATGAGGTCGTCATTGAAAACCCGAACCGCATCGTCGACTGGTGTGAGACGCTGCGGCCCGTGCCGCACAATCTGTTCGCGCCAAAGATTGAAAACTCCGTCGAGGATCTGAAGAATCTCGTCTATGGCAAGCTCCACCGGCTCTACGGCGAAAACCCGCCCGAGCTCGTGCAGAAGCGCGTCGACACGGAGATGCACGACATCATCTCCTGCCACTATGACGTCATTTACATGTCGGCCCAGAAGCTGGTGCAGAATTCGCTGGAGCACGGGTATCTTGTCGGCTCCCGAGGCTCGGTCGGCTCGTCCATCGTGGCGTTCATGTCCGGCATCACGGAGGTCAACTCCTATCCGCCGCACTATCGCTGCCCGCAGTGCAAATTCACAACGTTCGAGGTTCCGGCCGACTGCGCCTGCGGCGCGGATCTTCCGGACGCCGTGTGCCCGAAGTGCGGCGCGAAGCTCGACAAGGACGGGTTCAATATCCCGTTTGAAACGTTCCTCGGCTTCGGCGGCGACAAGGTCCCGGATATCGATCTCAACTTCTCCGGCGAATATCAGGCCAAGGCGCACGCCTACTGTGTGCAGATGTTCGGCAAGACGCACGTCTTCCGCGCAGGCACGATCGGCACCGTCGCGGAGAAAACGGCCTACGGCTACGCGAAAAAATATCTGGCGGAGCGCAATAAGACCGTTCCCAAGGCGGAGGAAAACCGGCTGGCGCTCGGCTGCGTCAATGTCAAGCGCACGACCGGCCAGCACCCCGGCGGCCTCGTCGTCATTCCGCAGGAAAACGAGATCTGGGACTTCTGCCCCGTGCAGCACCCGGCGGATGATAAGGATTCCGAATGGGTCACGACGCATTTTGAATATCACTCCATGGAGGAAAACCTCCTGAAGCTCGACATGCTGGGCCACGACGACCCGACCATGATCCGCATGCTGGAGGATATGACCGGCGTCGACGCGCAGAAGATCCCGCTCGACGATCAGGACACCATGTCCATCTTCACGTCCAGCAAGGTGCTGGGCTATGAAAACGACCCCATCCTGGGGCCGGTCGGCTCCGTCGCGATCCCGGAATTCGGCACGGGCTTCACGCGCGGGATGCTGCAGGAGACGCAGCCGACGAAATTCGATACCCTCATCCGCCTGTCCGGCTTCTCGCACGGCACGGACGTGTGGCTGGGCAACGCGCGCGATCTAATTCTGTCCAAGACCGCATCCGTCAACGACGCCATCGGCTGCCGCGACGATATCATGCTGTATCTCATCAAGTGCGGCATGCCCGAAAAGCGGTCGTTCAAGATCATGGAGGCCGTCCGAAAGGGCAGAGGTCTGCCCGACGGCGCGGAGGAGGAGATGAAGGCCGCCGGCGTGCCGGAATGGTACATCGGCTCGTGCAAAAAGATCAAGTATCTCTTCCCGAAGGCCCACGCGACGGCGTATGTCATGATGGCCTTCCGCATTGCGTGGTTCAAGGTGCATCAGCCGCTTGCATTCTACGCGGCCTATTTCTACCGCCGCAGCCAGAAGGGCGGATTCGACGAGGGCATGATGTGCCACGGCATCGAGCTTGTCAAGAAAAAGCTGCAGGAGATCAAGGAGGACGAGGATTCCAGCGCCAAGGACGACGATCTGTTCACGACGCTTGAGGTCTGCTACGAATTTTATCTGCGCGGCTTCACCTTCGCGCCGATCGATATCTACCACTCCCACGCGACAAAGTTCCAGATCGAGGACGGGCGGCTGCGCCCGCCGTTCGTGGCCGTGGCGGGTCTCGGCGAGACGGCGGCCTGGGATCTCATGAACGCCCGCGAGGGCCGGGAGTTTTTGTCGGTCGAGGAATTCGCCGACGCCTGCCCGAAGGTGTCCAAGACGCTCATCGACCAGCTCCAATCCGCCGGCGCCTTCGGCGACCTCCCCCTCACCAGCCAGCTGACGCTGTTCTAAGCACAAACCCCCGGCGGGCCGCAGCCCGCCGGGGGTTTTATGCGCAGTCTCAGAGCAGCAGCGCCAGATGGTACAGCGCGAACGCGGCCAGCCATGCGATGCAGCACTGCGACAGCGCGATGAGCGCCGCGCGCAGCGCGGAGCCGGTCTCGCGCCGGATGGCGGCGATGGCCGCCACGCAGGGCGTATACAAAAGCGTGAAGACGAGGAAGCTCAGCGCGGTTCTCGCGGTGAAGAGCGCGGAGACGGCGGATGTGCCCAGCAGGATCTGCAGCGTACTGACGACGGATTCCTTCGCGATGAAGCCGGTGATGAGCGCCGTCGCGCAGCGCCAGTCTCCAAAGCCGAGCGGCGCGAAGATGGGCGCGAGCCAGCGGCCGACAGCGGCGAGCAGGCTCTGTTCGCTGCTTGACACGACGTTCAGATGCGCGTCGAAGCTCTGCAGGAACCAGATGGCGATGGTTGCGAGGAAGATAACGGTAAAGGCGCGCTCGATAAAGTCCTTTGCCTTGTCCCAGAGCAGGAGCGCGACGCTTTTGATGCCCGGCAGGCGGTAATTCGGCAGCTCCATCACAAACGGAACCGGGCGGCCCCGGAAGGCAGATTTGAGCACAAGCGCGGAGAGAATCCCGAACAGGATGCCGAGCACATACAGCCCGATCATCACCAGTGCGGCATAGTCCGGGAAGAATGCCGCCGAGAAGAACGCATAGATCGGGATCTTTGCCGAGCAGCTCATAAAGGGTGTGAGCAGGATGGTCATGGTGCGGTCGCGCTCGGACGGGAGCGTCCGGGCCGCCATGACCGCCGGGACCGTGCAGCCGAAGCCGATGAGCATCGGCACAACGGATTTGCCCGACAGGCCAATGCGCCGCAGGAGCTTATCCATCACGAACGCCACGCGCGCCATGTATCCGGTGTCCTCCAGGATGGACAGGAAGAAAAAGAGCGTGACAATGATGGGCAGGAAGCTCAGGACCGAGCCGACACCCTGAAAAATGCCGTCAATGACAAGGCTCTGCACGACGGGGTTCAAATGATAGGCCGTCAGCGCCCGGTCAACCACAACCGTCAGCGCATTGATCCCACCGGCCAGCAGATCGCTCAGTCCCTGGCCGATGACGTGGAACGTCAAATAGAAGATCAGCAGCATCACGCCGATAAAGATTGGGATCGCGGTATATTTTCCGGTCAGGAGCTTGTCGGCCCGGACGGAGCGCAGGCGCTCTTTGCTCTCGTGCGGCTTGACGACGCAGGCTTTGACAAGCGCCTCGATGAACGTATAGCGCATGTCCGCGATGGCCGCATTGCGGTCGAGCCCGCGCTCGAGCTCCATCTGGACGATGGAGTGTTCGATGAGCTCCTTTTCGTTCTGGTCGAGGTGCAGCTGCTCCAAAACGGCCTCGTCGCCGTCGATGACCCACGTCGCGGCAAAGCGGACGGAGAGGCCCGCGCGCTGCGCGTGATCCTCGATCTGGTGACAGACGGCGTGGATGCAGCGGTGGACGGGGCCGGGCGCGCAGAAATCGACGACGGCGGGCAGGCGCTTTTCCTCCGCCGTGCGCACGGCCGTCTCAATCAGAGCCTCCACGCCGTCGCCGGAGGCGGCGCAGATGGGCACGACGGGAACGCCCAGCTGCTGCGAGAGCTTGTCCGTGTCGATGCTGCCGCCGTTTCCGGTCAGCTCGTCCATCATGTTGAGCGCCAGCACCGTCGGCACGCGCAGCGTCAGCAGCTGCAGCGTCAGATAGAGATTGCGCTCGAGATTGGTCGCGTCGACGATGTTGATGATGCCGTCCGGCTTGCTTTTGAGAATAAAATCGCGCGTCACGATCTCCTCCGCCGTATACGGGCGGAGCGAGTAAATGCCCGGCAGATCGACGACGGAGCAGTCCTTCTGCCCGCGCACCGGGCCGGACTTCTGATCGACCGTCACGCCGGGGAAATTGCCGACGTGCTGGTTTGAGCCCGTCAGCTGGTTAAAGAGCGTCGTTTTGCCGCAGTTCTGATTGCCTGCCAGTGCGAAGATCATCCGGCGTCCTCCTCTACAGTGATGCTGCGCGCGTCCTCCTTGCGCAGCGTGAGCGTATAGCCGCGCAGAAACAGCTCCATGGGATCGCCCATAGGCGCAATTTTGCTGACGGATACACGCGTGTGCGGAATGAGCCCCATATCGAGCAGCCGGCACCGAAGGATCCCCTCTCCGCCGACCGCGGTAATGACGCCGGAATGTCCGACGGAAAGCTCGTCAAGTGTCATATCTGCATTTCCTTTCCCTGTTGGTTTCTGAATGTTAGGATAATCTAACTTTCGCGAAAATGCAAGAAAAACAGACGCGGAGCGGCAAATTTTTTCTGCGCCCGCGCAGTTTACAAAATCGTCACGCCCTCGGCATTCCGGTATGGTATGATATACTACAGATATAAGGAGGCCGAGGCATGAATATTCTCTTTTTTCTGACGCCGAAGGCGATGTGCGCCTATATTGAATCCGACGATACGCTGCGGCAGGCGATGGAGCGGATGGAGCATTCCGGCTACGCGGCGCTGCCCGTGCTGGATAAGAGTGGAAAATACTGCGGCGTCATCACGGAGGGCGACCTTCTCTGGACGCTCAAGCGCCTGTGCGTGATGGATCTGCGCCAGACCGAGGAGCATTCCATCTCCGAGATCGAACACCGCCGCGCCGTACAGCCCGTGCGGGTCGATACGCGCGTGGAGGATCTCATCTCCGTCGCCGCCGAGCAGAACTTCGTCCCCGTGATCGACGACAAGGGCGATTTCATCGGCATCGTCACCCGCAGCCGCATTCTCCGGTATTACTTACAGACGAATTTTCCGCACGAATAATTTTCCTCAGCTGGTTTAATCCTCCGGATTTTGGAACATACTTAGCCTCGGAGGTGCAAAATCATGCAAACAAACGAAAATCATCCAAACCGGAAGCGGATCCGGAACTTTTTCCGTGAAAAGGGCTACTACATCGTGCTGGCGCTGTGCGTATGCGCAGTAGGCGTTTCGGGCTGGCTGTTCGTGTCCAACGCAGTCGCCGAAAAGAAAGCGCTGCGGCAGGAGACGATGTCCATCGCCACAAGTGCGGAGGAGCCGGCCAAGAATCCGTCTGCCGAACAGAAGCACACCCCGACCGCAGCCGCGGACGAGGAAACCGCTCCTGCCGCCGCTATGACGGACGACACCGTCCGTGAAGCGGCGAAAAACGTGCGCGTCTGGCCTGTTTCCGGCAGCGCGCAGGCATCCTACAGCGTCGACGCGCTGCAGTATAACGCCACGACGCAGGACTGGCGGACGCACGCAGGTGTCGATCTGGCCGCGTCGGTCGGAACGCCGGTCAAGGCCGCGGGCTCCGGCGTCGTGACGGCGGTCTATGACGACGAATTCCTCGGTACGACCGTCGTCGTCAACCATCCGGACGGCCACGTCTCGCAGTATTCCAACCTTGCCGTCATGCCGTCCGTCTCGGCCGGCGACAGCGTCGAGGCCGGGCAGACCATCGGCGCCGTCGGCGAAACGGCTCTGCTCGAACTTGCGGACGAGCCGCATCTGCACTTTGCCGTCTATGCCAACGGCGACACCATCGACCCGGCAGAATTCATCCGATAACAAAAGCCCGCGCCGCAGCGTTTGCTGCGGCGCGGGTCCTTTTTTGTCGGTACAGCTTATTCAAATACAACGCCGAGCGCCTTGCAGACGGCAGCGCAGCGCGGGCACAGGTCGTGCTCGTCGGGGCTCTCGGAGTGCATCCAGCAGCGCGGGCACTTCGTGCCCTTCGCCTCAGTCACGGCGACGGTCAGGCCCGGGAAGTTCACGCCCTGGCCGGTGACGGCGCCCTCCGCAGGGGCAGTCTCGTTCGTGCTGACGTTGGAGACGATGAAGATTTCGGGAAGGTCGACGGACTGGATCGCGTCCAGCGCGGCCTTCGCGTCCTCGTCGCCTGCGAACAGCGCCACATGCGCCTCGAGGCTCTTGCCGATGCGCTTGTCGGCGCGGGCGGTCTCCAGAACGCCGTTGACGTCCGAGCGGACGCGCAGCGCGGTCTCCCAGACGGCCATTTCGGTGTCAGACAGCGCGTAGTCCGCATACGGCTTCGACATCTGGTTCAGCAGCACGTTGCGGCCGTCGTCGCCGTCGCGGTGCGGCATCTGGAGCCAGATCTCGTCGCAGGTGAACGCGAGGATGGGCGCGAAGACCTTCGTCATGGCGTCGAGGATGATCCACAGCGCGCTCTGTGCCGAGCGGCGGGCGGCGGAGTCCGCACCGTCGCAGTACAGACGGTCCTTGATGATATCAAGGTAGAGGCTCGAGAGCGTGACGACGCAGAAGTCGTTGACGGCGTGGGAGACGGTGAA
>CADBOK010000232.1 GCA_902796245.1 Oscillospiraceae bacterium
CTGCATCGACGAGTATATCAAGATCATCACGAAGCTCCTGGATACCGGCTACGCCTATATCGAGGGCGGCAATGTGTATTTCGATACCTCCAAGCTTGAAAAATACTACATTTTCAATGAGCACAAGGAGGAAGACCTCGCTGTCGGCGTCCGCGAGGGCGTGGAAGAGGACACCAACAAGCGCAACAAGAACGACTTCGTGCTCTGGTTCACAAAGTCCAAGTTTGAAGATCAGGCGCTCAAGTGGGACTCCCCGTGGGGCGTCGGCTATCCGGGCTGGCACATCGAATGCACCGGCATTTCCCTCAAATATCTGGGCGAGCACCTCGATATCCACTGCGGCGGCATCGACAACGCCTTCCCGCACCACACGAACGAGATCGCGCAGTCCGAGAGCTACATCGGCCACCACTGGTGCAACTACTGGATGCACGTCATGCACCTGAATACCGCCAGCGGCAAGATGTCCAAATCCAAGGGCGAATTCCTGACGGTCTCGCTGCTCGAGCAGAAGGGCTACGACCCGCTGTGCTACCGCCTGTTCTGCCTGCAGAGCCACTACCGCCGCAATCTGGTCTTCACGTGGGAAAACCTCGATAACGCCGCCGGAACGTACCAGAAGCTGCTGGCGAAAATCGCCGCGCTGAAGCCCGGTGACGGCGAGCTCGACGAAGCCGCTGTGTCCGCGCTGCGCGAGAAATTCAACGCCGCGCTCGGCAACGACCTCAACACGTCCCTTGCCATTACGGCCCTGTACGACGTGCTCAAGTACAAGACCAACGACGCGACGAAGCTGTTCGTCCTTGATGATTTCGACAAGGTACTGAGCCTTGACCTGTGCAAAAAGGCAGACGAGATCCGCAAGCGCAATGCGGCGGAAAAGCCTGCGGCCGGCGCGTATTCCATCTTCTGCGAGGACGGCAGTGACGATCCCGCTGTGACCGCGCAGATCCAGGCGCGCTATGACGCGAAAAAGGCCAAAAACTTTGCCGAGGCCGACCGTATCCGCGACGAGCTCAAGTCGCAGGGCATCGAGATCACCGATATCCCCGGCGGCGTAAAGTGGAAGCACATCTGAGCAAACAAAAACCCGGAGCATCCGCTCCGGGTTTGCACTTATTTCTTCGGCTTCCGGTCGAAAAACGGGGATTTTCCGCTGACGCTGAGGGGGAGCCCGAGTACCAGCGACGCTTTTTCTCCGAGCAGGCCGAGGCTTTTTGCTGCGCGGCCGACGGAGAACATCACGCGGCTGTCCACACGCGCATCGGCTGCTGCGGCAGCAGCCGAGCCGATGGCGATGCCGACGTCAACGGCGTCCCATGCGCACAGACCGTCCTTTTCCGCGCAGTCGGCGCAGCTCCCAAAATGACAGTACTGACAGCCAGCGCCGAGTCCGCGGCGCACCTCTTCCATCCCAAAGAGCACCACGGCATCGGCGGCCTCGACGTTATCCGCGTCGCGGGCAAAAAACGCATAATTCAGCGCATCAGCCAGCTTTCGCATCTGCGCGGCCAGCTGATTTTTATCCTCGCCCGTCAGAACGCAGGTCACAAGTCCGTCCATCCCTTTGGTTTTCGGCGCGGTACGCGCGGCGGCGCAGACCTTTGCCGCCGTGTCCAGAACGGCGCGGGATTCCATGTCCTTCGAAGAATAGATCATATCGATGCGCTCCTTTTCTTTTTTTACTCAGTATAATCTTTTCATGAAAAACCGTCAACCGGAAGACGCACCTTTCTTGAAAGAAGAACGAAAATGTGGTAAACTAACCGGAGAAATGCAAAGGAGTTTACGCCTATGAAGCTGATGATTCTCGACGGAAACAGCGTCATCAACCGCGCCTATTACGGCGTCCGCGCGCTGACGACGAAGGACGGCTTTTTTACAAACGCCATTTACGGCTTCCTGAATATTCTCGAAAAGCTCCGCGCGGAGGAAAAGCCGGACGCGCTCTGCGTTGCGTTTGACCTCAAAGCGCCGACGTTCCGCCATCTGCAGTATGACGGCTATAAAGCGACGCGCCATCCCATGCCGGAGGAGCTTGCTATGCAGCTGCCTGTTATGAAGGACGTGCTGCGCGCCATGCGGACCCCGATCTTCGAATGCGAGGGCTGGGAGGCTGACGATGTGATCGGCACGATCGGAAAGCGCTGCGGCAGCGCGGGCTGGGACTGCGTGATCGTCACCGGCGACCGGGATTCTTTGCAGCTGATCGACGATCATGTGACGGTCAAGCTCGTCTCATCCAAGCTGTCCCAGACTGTCGCGGTTAATTACGACCCCGCGAAATTCCGCGAGGAATACGGCTTCGATTCCATCCATCTGATCGACCTCAAGGCGCTTATGGGCGACAGCTCGGACAATATTCCCGGCGTTGCGGGCATCGGCCCGAAGACGGCGGCGCAGCTGCTGCTGGACTACGGTACGCTGGACGGCGTGTACGCGCATCTGGACACGATCAAGGAAAAATTGCGCGTCAAGCTCGAGCAGGGGAAGGACAGCGCCTACCTGTCCTATGACCTGGCGACGATCCGCTGCGAAGCGCCGATTGAATTTTCACCGGAGGCCTGCCTTGTGCAGCCGTATGACGAGGCGGCTCTGTACGAGCTGTTCATGCGGCTGGAATTCACCCGCCTCATCGCCCGCTACGGCCTGCACGCGCCGCAGGAGACGGCGGAGAACGGCATGATCGAGGGTGTCTGCACAAGCGAAACCGTCACAGACCCGGCTCGTGCCGAGGCGCTTGCGGCAGAATTCCAGAAAGAACATTATGTAAATATCATCGCAGAGCCGGATCTTTCCGGAATCGCAGTCAATACAGATGAATCCGGCTATTATTTCTGCGGCGGCGCGCTGAAAAGCAAGAAGTTTATGTCAACCCTGTTCGGCGCGTCCGTCAAGAAGGTCACGCACGACTGCAAGCCGCTCATGCGCCGCCTGCTGGAGCTGGGATACCCGGCGGAGGGCTTTATTTTCGATACCGCGCTCGCGGCTTACGATCTCGACGCAACGCAGGGGAGCTATGCCCTCGACCGCGTGGTCACGCACCAGCTCGGCTTTGAGATCGGCCGCGCGGACAAGGAAGAAGCCGGCGAAGAAGCTGCGCGTGTATGCAATCGCCTTGCGGAGGCGTCTGCGGTCGCGGCACTGTATGAAGCGCTGCCGGAAAAGCTTGCGCAGAACGGCATGGAAAAGCTCTATTATGAGATCGAGCTGCCGCTCTGCCGCGTGCTGGCTGAGATGGAATGCGCGGGCGTCAAGGCCGACCAGATGGCCCTGATCTCATTCGGAAACATGCTGGAAAGCCGCATCGGCTCGGCCCAGCAGACCATTTTCGGCTTTGCCGGACGGGAATTCAACATCAATTCCACCAAGCAGCTCGGCGAGATCCTCTTTGACGAGCTTGGCCTGCCCGCGGGCAAGAAGACCAAAAGCGGCTATTCGACGAACGCCGACGTGCTCGAAAAGCTCAGGGGCAAGCACCCGATCATCGAGGCGATCCTCGACTACCGCGCCATGACAAAGCTCAAAAGCACGTATGCGGACGGCCTTGTCAAGCAGATCGCGGACGACGGACGTATTCACACCACCTTCCAGAACATGGTTACCGCCACGGGACGTCTGTCCTCGACTGACCCGAACCTCCAGAACATCCCTGTCCGCACGGAGCTCGGCAGCGAGATCCGCAGGATGTTCGTGCCCGGCGACGGCTGCGTCTTTGTCGACGCGGATTACAGCCAGATCGAGCTGCGCGTGCTGGCGCACATCGCGGACGACAAAACGATGCAGGAGGCGTTTAAGTCCGGCTTCGATATCCACACCGCGACCGCCGCACAGGTCTTCGGCGTGGAGCCGGAGCAGGTCACGCCGCTCATGCGCCGCCACGCGAAAGCCGTCAATTTTGGCATCGTCTACGGCATTTCGGAATTCTCCCTCTCCGAGGATATCGGCGTCACACGCAAGGAAGCGCGGCAGTATATCGACAATTATCTGGCGCATTATGCGGGCGTCCGGTCCTATATGCATGAAATCGTCGAGCAGGCGAAGCGCGACGGCTATGTAACCACGCTCTTCGGCCGCCGCCGCGAGCTGCCGGAGCTCAAAAGCAGCAGCTTCAATGTCCGTTCCTTCGGCGAGCGCGTTGCGCTCAACACGCCCATCCAGGGCACGGCGGCGGATATCATCAAGCTGGCCATGATCCGCGTCGATGCGGCGCTCCGGAAGCAGAAACTCAAAGCGCGGCTCGTTTTGCAGGTACACGACGAGCTGATTGTGGAGTGTCCGGTCAAGGAAACGGAGCAGGTCAAAAAAATCGTGACCGCCGAGATGGAAAACGTCGTGCAGCTGCATGTTCCGCTGCTGGCGGAGGCGAAGTCCGGCGCGAGCTGGTATGAGGCGAAGTGAAGACCATGACAGAACTGACTATCACGCCGATGGAGCCGGAGCATCTTGCGCAGATCGCTGCGCTGGAGGCCGCCTGCTTTTCCGATCCCTGGCCGGAATCGATCCTCGCGCACGAGCTGCAGAACCCACTGAGCCTCTGGCTCTGCGCCATGGACGGCGATACCGTCGCGGGCTATATCGGCAGCCAGACGGTCCTTGGTGAATCGGATATGATGAACCTTGCCGTGCGTCCGGACTACCGCCGCAGAGGCATCGGCCGCGCGCTCGTTCTTGCGCTGTGCGGGGCTCTGAAAAAGCAGATGCTGGCGTCGGCCCTGACGCTTGAGGTCCGGGACTCCAACGCGCCTGCCGCCGCGCTCTATGCGTCGCTCGGCTTTGAACAGATTGGCCTGCGGAAAAACTATTACCAACACCCCAAAGAGGATGCGCACATTCTCAGAAAGGAACTGAAATGAAACTTCTTGCCGTGGAATCCTCCTGTGACGAGACTGCCGTCGCCGTCGTGGAGGACGGAAGAACGATCCTGACAGACTGCATTGCTTCGCAGGTCGCGCTGCACCGGCTTTACGGCGGCGTCGTGCCGGAGCTGGCCTCACGCAAGCATATCGAAGCGATCTACGCGCTGGCGGACGAAGCGCTTGCGCGCGCGTCCATGACGCGGCAGGAGATCGACGCGATCGCCGTGACCTACGCGCCGGGCCTCATCGGCGCGGTGCTGGTCGGCGTGAATTTCGCAAAGGCAGCGGCGTACAGCCTCGGCGTGCCGCTCGTTCCGGTGCACCATATCCGGGGGCACATCGCGGCCAATTATCTCGCGTATCCCGATCTGGAGCCGCCGTTTCTGTGCCTTGTCGTCTCCGGTGGACATACGCTGATCGTCGACGTGCAGGATTACACAAAATTCCGCATCATGGGTACGACCCGTGACGACGCGGCAGGGGAGTGCTTCGACAAGATTGCCCGCGTCATCGGCATGCCGTATCCCGGCGGCGCGGCGCTTGACAAAACGGCGCAGACCGGCGATGAGAACAAATACCCCATGCCGCATACGAAGCTCAGCGGCAATCCGCTCGATATGTCCTTCTCGGGCCTCAAAACCGCGGCGCTGAACCTCATCCATACGCATGAGCAGCGCGGCGAGGCGCTGGACATCCCGTCGCTGTGCGCGTCGTTTTCCAAGGCGGTCAGCGATATGCTCGTGCCGCGGACGATGCAGGCGCTGAAGGAAACAGGATATAAAACGCTCGCCATTGCGGGCGGCGTCGCGGCCAATTCCCGTATCCGGGGCGAGTTCACCCGCGAAACGCAGCGGCGCGGCATCCGCCTGTGCATGCCGCCGCTCAGCCTCTGCGGAGATAACGGCGCCATGATCGGCGCGCAGGGCTATTACGAATATCTGGCCGGAAAACGCGCCGGGCAGGATCTCAACGCCTACGCAACCATGAGTCTGGAAAACGGATAAAAAAGCACCCTCCCGCCGCGCGCTGCGCAGCGGGAGGGCGAATTTTTTCGTTGTCTGTCAGGCAGAAATAGTCCTTAATCCAGCTCAAAATACTTTTTGAAGATCTTCCGCAGCAGATAGGAATTCAGCATCGCGACAAGCGCGCCGCCGATCAGGAGCCAGAAGATGCACGTTTTCAGGAAGAAGCCGGTCGCAAAAAAGAACAGAGCCGGCGCGGCCAGATTCAGAGCGGCCATCACGACCGAGTAGGGCAGGTTGCCGATCGAAAGCAGACAGGCGTTCTTGAGCGTATTTTTGATGGTGTTGTCAAACTGCGCCAGAAGAGGATAGATGTACGAGCAGATCAGCGAAACAAGCACAGCCGGGAAGCAGAAGACCACGCCCATCCAGAGCGACTGCACCACCGCGCCGGACAGATACATCCAGAGCTCATAGATCACCAGCAGCGTCGGGATCAGCAGGATCAGGAACAGCAGAACGCCCTGCTTGAAATTGAGCTTGAACGCGGCCCAGAAGCTGCGGACCACGCCGCCGCCCTCGCCGCGCACCAGATTGAGCGTTACGCGATACATGGCCGTCGTGGACGCGCCGATCGTGAACACGGGGATGCAGAAGATCAGCCACAGCAGATTCAAAATCACAAGATCCGCGATCCGCGACATAAACGACCAGAAAGGGGAATCATAATTGAAGAATTTCATAGTGGGCCTCGTTTCAGGAAAGAATATAAAATATTATATCGACTGAACAGATAAAACGCAAGACGGAAAGAAGATAGAAGCAAAATGCATAAATTCTCAGATGTGAAATTGTACAAAGCGCTGAAAATGATTTCAAGACAAATTTTGATTGCTCAGAACGGAAAAATGTAGTATAATATGGTCATTGGAAATGGAAACGTTTCCAGAATTCAATATCTACTCAGGAGGAATACCATGAAAAAGATCATCGCAATGCTTCTGGCGCTCGTGATGGTTCTCGGCCTGGCTGCCTGCGCATCCAAGACTGAGCCTGCACAGCCCGAAGAGACCACCCCGGCCGAGACCGAAACGACTCCGGCCGCCACTGAAGAGACTGCCCCCGCTGAGACCGAGACGGAAGAGCCCGCCGCGACCGAAGCGACCGGTTCTGTCTACTACCTGAACTTCAAGCCCGAAGCGGACGAAGCTTGGCAGAAGCTCGCCGCTACCTACACCGAGCAGACCGGCGTTCCCGTCAAGGTCGTCACCGCTGCTTCCGGCACCTACGACACCACCCTCGCCGCTGAGCTCGACAAGAGCTCCGCTCCGACCCTGTTCCAGTGCGGCAACCAGGGCGCCATCAACTCCTACGGCGACTACTGCTATCCGCTGGATGGCACCGCCATCATGGACCAGATGAGCACCGACGCTTTCAACCTCAAGGGTGAAGACGGCCAGACCCTCTCCATCGGCTACTGCTACGAGGCGTTCGGCATCATCGTCAACAAGGCTCTGCTTGAGAAGGCCGGCCACTCCATCGACGAGATCACCAACTTCGAATCCCTGAAGGCTGTCGCTGACGACATCCATGCCCGTGCTTCCGAGCTCGGCTTCGACGCATTCTCCTCCGCCGGCCTTGACGGCTCCTCCAGCTGGCGCTTCTCCGGCCACCTGGCCAACATGCCGCTGTTCTACGAGTTCCGTGACGACGGCGTGACCGCTCAGCCCGCCACCATCACCGGCGCTTACCTCAACAACTTCAAGAACATCTGGGATCTCTACATCACTGATTCCGCTACCACCGGCGCTGCTCTGGCTACCGCTACCGGCGATGAGTCCGAGGCTGAATTCGGCGAGGGCAAGGCTGCGTTCTATCAGAACGGCACTTGGGAATATTCCAACCTGACCGGTACGTTCGGCATGAACCCCGACGACTTGGCTATGATCCCCATCTACTGCGGCGTTGACGGCGAAGAAGAAGCCGGTCTGTGCGCTGGCACTGAGAACTGCTGGGCCATCAACAACGAAGCCTCTGAAGAAGACATTCAGGCGACCATCGACTTCCTCGTCTGGGTCGTTACCTCTGACGAAGGCACCACAATGCTGGCACAAGAGTTTGGCCCCTGCCCGTTCAAGGACGCCAAGGAGCCGGAGAACGTCTTCTTCCAGGATGCCAACAAGTACACTGCCGACGGCAAGTACGTTGTGACCTGGGCATTCAACTGGACTCCCGCTGTTGACGACTGGCGTGCTGCCGTTGTCGACGCTCTGACCCAGTACACCGCCGGTACCGGCGACTGGTCCGCTGTCGAGACTGCATTCGTGCAGGGCTGGGCGAACCAGTATGAAAAGGAAAACGCATAAGCAATAAGACGTGATCAAAAGTAAAGAGGGGGCTGCAAAGCCCCCTTTTTTACCGAAACCATCCTGCAGGATCTTGCAGACAAACGCCCGCAGAGCGGACGCTTGTCTGTGAAATTTTCAGGAAAGAAAAACATAAATAAAGGAGAAGCATGATGAAGAAGAAAAAACATGACGATTCGGCTCTGTCATGCAGCCTGATCCGCCGCCCGATCCAGCGCTGGGGCTGGCTGTTCCTGCTGCCGACGTTCGCTGCATTCTGCGTAGGCTTCCTGTATCCGTTCGTAAAGGGGCTGTTCCTGTCTTTCTGCAAGTTCAAGACGACCAGCAAATGGACGTGGGTAGGGCTGAAAAACTACCAAACCATTTTCCAGGACGAGGGCTTCCTCCATGCGTTCTGGTATACGGCGCTGTTCGCGCTTGCGTCCCTGCTCATCATCAACGTGCTGGCCTTTGCTGTCGCGTATGTTCTGACCAAGGGCATCAAGGGCTCGAACATCTTCCGTACCGTGTTCTTCATGCCGAACCTCATCGGCGGCATCGTTCTGGGCTATATCTGGCTCATGATCTTCGACGGCATCCTCAGCAACTTCGATACCGCCGTCGTTCTGGAAACCAAATACGGCTTCTGGGGTCTCATCATCCTCATGTGCTGGCAGCAGATCGGATATATGATGATTATTTATATCGCCGGCCTGCAGGCCATCCCCGAGGATATGCTCGAGGCCGCGAAGATCGACGGCGCTTCCGGATGGAAAACGCTCTGGAACATCACAATCCCGAACGTCATGCCGTCTATCACCATCTGCA
>CADBOK010000233.1 GCA_902796245.1 Oscillospiraceae bacterium
CGCAAGGGTGAAAAAGGACTGGCTTGTGCCGCTGCCTGTGATTTTTGCGAACGCCGTGCTGGTCGGCGCGATGCTGGCCTATGTGCTCACGCCGGACGCGCTCGTGCAGGGATTTTTCATCAATGGCGGCGAGGTGCTGCTCGGCGAGGCGGTGGTTTTGTATCTGCTCGGCGTGCCGTTGCTGCTGTTCTTCCGCCGCTCGGGGCTGATGGAAAAGCTCCTGCGTGGCGCGCCGCATGGCCGGGGCTGAGGCGAAGACCGTTCCATGCAAAACAGGCAGGGCCAGACGGCCCTGCCTGTTTTGTGCGTTCAGCCGTCCGGAACGGCGATCTCTTTGATGATAAACTCATTGCCCTGTAT
This sequence comes from Oscillospiraceae bacterium, assembly GCA_902796245.1. Lineage (GTDB taxonomy): Bacteria > Bacillota > Clostridia > Oscillospirales > Oscillospiraceae > CAG-170. Next base: position 361 of record CADBOK010000233.1, read on the forward strand.
CAGCCAGGTGTCCTCGCTTCCGCAGCGGGGGCAGCGCTTGCCCTGCGGAACGGTCGGATAGTCCTGCCCGCATGCGCCGCAGTGCGTCACGGCGGGGATGCGCTCGATCTCGAGCACGCAGCCGGTCAGAAGCGGCGTGCGCTTGCAGTTCCAGTTCCAGACGTCGGTCAGATATTCCGGCACGACCGTGGACACCTCGCCAAGCTGGAGCGTGACGCGGCTGATGCGCGCGACATGGTTCTCTTCTGCGATCTTTGCCAGACTGTCCGCGATGTGGAAGACGACGCCGAGCTCGTGCATGGGTCAGTCCTTTCTGCCGCGCAGCGTCTGGCCGAGACGCTTGCCCGCCATGGAGGCAATGCCCTTGAGCTTATCCTCGGCCTTCATCATGGTGGAGCATTCGGGATGGTCGCGCTTGAGATGGATGGCGTCGAAGACGCACTTTGTCGTGCAGACGCCGCAGCCGATGCACTTGTTGGGGTCGACCCAGCTTGCGCCGCAGCCGAGGCAGCGAGCCGTCTCGGTCTGCACCTGCTCGGGCGTGAGCGTTTTGCGCGCGTCGCGGAACGAATGCGCGTCCACGGCGGGATCGACGGCCTCGGTCTGCCGCGCGGCGTGGTCGTAGCAGTTGACGGAGAAATTCTCCTTATCCAGCATGACAAAGTCGCGCCGGTTGCGGCCGATGGTGAGACTTGCGCCCTTGTGGACATAGCGGTGCAGCGATTCGGCGGCGCACTTGCCCTCTTCAATCGCGTCAATGACGAATTTCGGGCCGTGGTACACATCGCCGCCGACGAAAATGTCCTCTTCCGCCGTCTGATAGGTCAGAGGATCGGCGACGGGGTAGTTGCCGCGGTGGAATTCGACCTTCGTGCCGGTCAGAAGCCCGCCCCATTCGATGGCCTGCCCGATGGCGAATACAACGTGCTCTGCCGGGAGCGTAATCGTTTCGGCTTCATCGTAGACCGGCGCGAATTTTCCCGTTTCCGGGTCGATGGTACGCAGGCATTTTTTGAATACGACGGCCGTCACATGGCCGCTTTCGTCCTGCAGAAGCTCCTTCGGGCCCCAGCCGGCGCAGATTTCAACGCGCTCTTCCTCCGCCTCGGCGATCTCGTCCTTGGAAGCGGGCATGGTCTCGCGCGATTCCAGACAGACCATCGAGACGGCTTCCGCGCCGAAGCGCACCGCGGTGCGGGCACAGTCGACCGCGACGTTGCCGCCGCCGATGACGACGACGCGGCCGTCCATATGCTGGTTCTCGTCGGCCAGCGCCTCGTGCAGGAAGTGAACGGCAATGTCGGTGCCGGCGGCATGCTCGCCCGGGACGCCCGGGAGCCGCCCGCCCTGACAGCCGATGGCGACATAGAACGCGAGATAGCCCTGCTCGCGCAGCTGCGGGATGGTCACATCCCTGCCGACCTCCACGCCGCAGCGGATCTCCACGCCAAGTTCGCGCAGGACCTGGATCTCCGCGTCGATGATAGCTTTCTCCAGCTTGAACGACGGGATGCCGTAGGTCATCATGCCGCCGGGGCGGGCGGATTTTTCAAAGACCGTGGGCTGATAGCCGCGCGTGGCCAGATAATAGGCAGCGGAAAGACCGGCCGGGCCCGCGCCGATGATGGCGATCTTCTGCTCCCAGCCGCTCAGACGGCTGGAGGCGACCACGACGGGCGGGATATAGCGCGTCTCGGCGTTCAGATCCTGCTCGGCGAGGAATTTCTTGACCGCGTCGATGGCAACGGCCTGATCGAGCGTGCCGCGGGTACAGGCCTCTTCGCAGCGCTTATTGCAGACGCGGCCGCAGACGGCGGGGAAGGGGTTATCCTTTTTGATGAGCGCCAGCGCTTCCTGATATTTGCCCTGCGCGGCGAGCTTCAGATAGCCCTGTACAGCGACATGCGCGGGACAGGCGGTCTTGCAGGGAGCGGTGCCCTTGTCATAGCAGTTTTTGCGGTTGTTGTCGCGGTAATCGGGATCCCAGTGCTCTTCGCCCCATTTAAGGCCGTAGGGGAGCTCGTGCTTCGGGTATTCGACGGTGTTGCCGTGCTTGTCGCAGAGCTTCTGACCGAGCTTCACCGCGCCCGCAGGACAGTATTCCACGCACTTGCCGCAGGCGACGCACTTGGCCCGGTCGACCTCCGCCGTGTAGGCGCTGCGGGAGAGATTCGGCGTGTTGAACAGCTGCGAGGTGCGCAGCGCGTTGCAGATATTCACATTGCAGTTGCAGATGCCGAAGATTTTGTTTTCGCCGTCGATGTTCGTGATCTGATGGACAAAGCCGTTATCTTCGGCGGCCTGCAGAATGTGCATGGCCTCTTCGTAGGTGATATCGTGGCCCTTGCCCGTCTCGCGGCAGTAATCGGCGAAATCGCCCACGCCGATGCACCAGCACATATTGTCGTCTGCGCAGCCCTCGCCCAGAACGGCGCGGCTCGTGCGGCAGGAGCACTGGCCCACGCCGATGTGCCCCTCGTATTTTTTCAGCCAGTAGGACAGATGCTCGATGTCGAGCGTCTGATTTTCCATGGAAATGGCCTTTTCGACCGGAATGACGTGCATGCCCACGCCGCCGCCGCCCGGCGGCAGCAGATGCGTCTTGCCGGCAAGCGGCACATAGGTCATGCGCTCAAAGAATTTGGCGAGCTCCGGATGCTGCTCCAGACGGGGATTTTTGCCGGACAGCTCCTTGTCCTCCTCCATGTTGAACAGCTCCGCGCTGCCGGGGACGAACATGGGGAGAATGTAACGCCGCTCGGACGGCGGCGCGGTGCGGCCGTTGTGGTCATAGTGGTAGCCGTAGTCGTATTCCAGCAGGCCGATGTAGCTCATCTGATCGAGCAGCTCCTGAAAATGCGGCTTCTGCTCGTCCGTGACCTTGTTCATGCGCCAGAGCTCTTCGACGGTATACGGGGTGCGGAGCTTCATGGACAGCGCGATATCGGCCATTTCATCCGTCACGACGCCGGCCAGTCCCCAGTATTCTGCGTCGTCCGCGTTCAGCTTGCCGAGCTTGTGCTCGACGACGTCGGTGATCTTTTTGCCGAGCTTGAGGATCTTCTCCCGGGGTGCGGCGTCGTTCCTGGCGGCAGGATTCAGCGCGCGCTGCTTCAGTTCCTGATCGATCATAAGCGTGTCTCCTTTTTCTCTTTTTCTTTATCGATCTGCGCACAGATCCAGGCGGCGAGCGCTTCGACGCCCTCGCCGGTTTTGGCGGAGATCGGGAAGATCTGTATGCCGGGGTTGCGCTGCCGCGCGAATTGCGTGACCTTGTCCAGGTCAAAATCAAAATACGGAAGCACGTCCGTCTTGTTGACGATCATTGCGCTGCAGCGCTGGAAGATGAGCGGGTATTTGAGCGGCTTGTCGTGCCCCTCGGGAACGGACAGGATCATCAGATCCAGATGCGCGCCGGTGTCAAATTCCGCCGGACAGACAAGATTGCCGACATTCTCCAGAATGACGAGATCCAGTCCCTGCGCTCCAAGCTGCCGCAGACCCTCGCGGGTCATGGCGGCGTCGAGATGGCACATGCCGCCCGTGTGCAGCTGAATGACCTTCGCGCCGGTGCGCGAGACGGTGTCCGCGTCGACGTCGGAGTCGATATCCGCCTCCATCACGCCCACGCGCAGCGTCCTTTGCAGCAGCGGCAGCAGGCGCAGCAGCGTCGTCGTTTTTCCGGAGCCGGGCGAGGACATCAGATTGATGAGACAGGTGCCCTGCGCGCGCAGCTCGGCGCGAAGGGACGCGGCCTCCGCGTCGTTATCGGCAAAGACGCTTTGCTTGACCTCAATGATGCGGTAGCGATCCATGCAACCCCTCCTGTTTTCGTGTAAAGCTAGCGTCAACTGACGCTATAAAAGTGTAGCATAACCGCGGGGGTTTTGCAAGATTATGTGCGAATCCTGCCTGCGGTCCGGCAGGATGCAGAAAACGCATGGATGCAGCCGGGCAGAGCGGACTGCTGTATCCATGCGTTTTGCCGATCGAACTGCCGGTGCGGGCGGCGCTTATTGCTTCGCAGCATTGCGCTTCCGGCGCTTTTTTACCAGACGCACTGTCAGGAATGCAGCGCCGGCCAGCACGGGCACGAGCGCGCATACAGCCAGCAGGACGATGCGCTGCACGTATGCGCCCCAGGTGGCCGCAAAGCCGAACGGCAGCTTCGTGCCGATCAGATCCTTATAATAGAGCATGCGCGTTTCATAGGCCGCGGGGTCGGACTCGCGCAGCGTCACGAGCCGCGCGCCATGTTCCGGACCTGCACCGTAGATATAAAAGCCGGTGCCGTTGGTGTTGACCAGATCGATGCCCGCATAGGGGATGATGAAGTCGTTCACGTGGTCGTGGCCGAAGAAGCCCGCGACGATATCGCCGCCCTGCTTCCACGCGGCGAACTCGCCGCCGTTCACATCCGGCGGGCACGGCGCTTCGCCGAGCGTCCCGGCCTCGATTACGGACGCGGCGGAGTAATACGTGCCCTTGCGGCAGCCGTAGCCCTCGACTGCGCCGCTTTTCTTCTCGCTGGATGGAACAATGTCCATCGCGTCATAAATATCCGGGACGATGATATGTTGAAAGGCGTAGGCAGGGACAGGCGTTCCGCCGTTTTGGGCGGCGAGGGCCGCTTCCGTTTCCAGATACCAGTCGAGCTGATCCTGCCGCACCCAGTCGTATTTACCCTGTCCCTCCGGAGCATAGGAGCCGGAGTCAAAGAACCAGAGGTTCACGACCGGCGTTTTGCCGTCGGAGCCATAGACGAGCAGGTTATAGTTGCCCACGCCCGTCACATCGCCCGCCGACGCGAGGCAGCCGGGATAGCTCTGATAGTATTCCATCTGCGCTTCCTTGCTGACGCCGCCCTCGTCGTCGTGGTTGCCGAAGACGAGCGCGAAGTTCAGACCCCGTTCAGCCACCGGCTGTAAAATCGCGTCCAGCGCCTTCTGCGTGCGCTCGATGCTCTTTCCCGTCGACGGGCCGTGGATCTGGTCGCCCAGGAACACGACAAGATCCGGCTGCGCCGCGTCCAGCTCGGCCTCCAGCAGCGCGATCGTCTCCTTCTGCGGCTTGTCGATGTCCTGCGTGTCGGCGACGATCAGAATTCTGAATTCCCCGTTTTCATCAAATTGCAGCGCCGGGGCCGCGTCCGCCGCGAAGACCATGGGCATCAGCGATACCAGCAGCACCGCGCACAGCGCCAGAGCTGCGATTTTTCTGCAAGCGTTCATGTCTGTCTCCTTTTCAGTTCAGCTGGTCGGCCAGATCACGGTATTTGCTGGCCTCCGCCGTCTCTCCGCTGGCCTGCGCCATGTGCTGCGCCAGCTTTTTTGCCGCCGTGTCCGCCGACACGACCGTGCCCGCGCCCGCCACGCACCCGCCGGGGCAGGCCATGCCCTCAAGCAGATACCCGTCGAGCTTTCCGGCCTTTGCCAGCAGCAGCAGCTTCCGGCAGTCGCGCAGGCCGTCGGCCCGCTGGGTCTTGATCTCAACGCCCGGGTGCTCCTTGTGAATGAGCTCCTCCACCGCGGCGGCCACGCCGCCCGCGACGGCAAAGCCGCGCCCGGCCCGCGTGCCCTCGTCCAGATCCGGACTGTCGGGTAGTTTGGAGAAATCAATCTCCTTCGCTTCAAAGATGCCCATGAGCTCTTCGTAAGTCAGGACAAAATCGACGTCCGTGCGGATATCGTCCTGCATGGCCTCGAGCTTCTTCGCCGCGCACGGGCCGACGAAGACGACCTTGCAGTCCGGCCTGTCCCGCTTGACGAGCCGCGCCGTGTAGACCATGGGCGTGTACGTCATGGAGATATTGCCGGACTCCGCCGGGAAGAGTCTGCGCGCCATCATCCGCCACGACGGGCAGCAGGAGGTCGCCATGAAGCGCTGCTCCTGCGGGACCTTTTCCATAAAGTCGCGCGCTTCTTCGATTGTGCAGATATCCGCGCCGGCCGCGACCTCGACCACGTCGGCAAAGCCGAGCTGCTGCATGGCCGTCAGGAATTTCGGCACGGTCACGTCCTTTCCGAACTGTCCGACGAACGACGGCGCGACGATGGCGACAACGTCGTTTCCCTCGAGGATGGAGCGGATGACCTGATAGATCTGACTCTTGTCCACGATCGCGCCGAACGGGCAGCTGACCAGACACTGGCCGCAGGAGACGCAGCGGTCATAGTCGATGCAGGCCTTGCCGTATTCGTCGACGCCGATGGCGTCCATGCCGCAGGCTGCCTGACAGGGCCGCTCAAGATATGTGATGGCGTTATACGGACAGGACTTGGCGCATTTGCCGCACTTGATGCACAGCTTCTGGTCGATGCGGCTTTTGCCGTTGACGAATTTGACGGCGCCCTTCGGGCACACGCGCTGGCACGAGGAGGCAAGGCAGCCCTGACACAGCTCCGTCACGCGGTACTGCTTCGTCGGGCAGGCGTGGCAGGCGTAGGGGATGATGTTGACGAGCGGCGGCTCGTAATACTGCTCGGCGATGGCCGCCTGATCCATGCCCTCGGTCAGAAGCGTGCGGGTCTGTACGGGCTGCAGGGACAGGCCCATCGCAAGGCGCACGCGCTCGCCCGCAATGGCGCGTTCGAGAAAGACGGACTCGCGGTGCAGCGGGCTCTGGCCGGGGACGATCTTGAAGGGGATGTCCTCCATATCGGTATAGTCGCCGGAATAGGCCATTCGGGCGACCTCGGTAAAGACTTTTTTCCGGATGTCGGTGATAAGAGACGGAATGCCGCGCATGATGAAAATCTCCTTTGCGTAATCTGTCAACACTATATCATATTTCACGCAAAACGTCACTGTTTTCTTTTGGCTTGACAGGCGGCGGGGAATGTCGTAAGCTGAGAAAAAAGCATGCGGAGGTCGTTATGTCCAAATTTCAGATTTTTCTGATCGTTCTGTATCTGTTCTTTTTCGGCGGCGTCGGCGGATGGGTGCTGGAGCTGTTTTTCAGGCGCTTCTTCTCCGGCGCGAACCCGGAGCGCAAATGGCTGAACCCCGGCTTCCTGTTCGGTCCCTGCCTGCCGCTCTACGGCTTCGGCACGGTGCTGCTGTTTATTCTCTCCGAGCTCGATCACACGCTCTTCGGTTCGTTCTCCGGCACGTTCTGGTATTATCCCGTGATGTTCGTCGTCATGGCGCTGGCGATGACGCTGCTGGAATACATCGTCGGTCTTGTGAGCTTCAAGGGCTTCCATCTGCGCCTCTGGGACTACAGCAAGCTCTGGGGCAACATTCAGGGCATCATCTGCCCGCTGTTCACGTTTTTCTGGGGCGTTCTGTCGCTGGCGTATTACTTTCTGCTCTACCCGCGGCTGCGGACGCTGGTCGAGTGGTTCGTGGCGCACCCGCTGGCCTCGTTCGTGGTCGGCGTGTGCTTCGGCATTTTCCTGATCGACCTGTGCTTCTCCGTCCATCTGGGCGCGGTCGTGCAGAAAAAGGCCGCGCAGATCGACAGGAGCGTCTATGACGCCATCGACGTGCAGAAGCTGTGGCATAAGATGCAATCGCGCGGCGGCTTCTTCCGCTTCGTGTCCATCAAGCCCCTGACTGAGCGCATCGACGCCTTCGACGAATTCCTGCACCGCCGCCCCGGCGGCGCAAATACGGCGGACAAGCCGTAAAGCCGTCCGGCTCCCCGCGTATCCGACAGGAAAATTTCCCCGCCGCAGTTCAAATGCGGCGGGGTGTCTTTTACCCGATGAACCCGACGGCGCTGCGGCAGACGAAGTAGAACAGACGGTCTTCGCTGTTGGCGAGGATCAGAACGTCTCCAACCTCGCCGAGCACGCTGGCGTTGCCGACGACGAGCGGGCCCGCCGTCACGGACACCGTGCCGCGTCCGGCGATATCGTCCGACGAGCGGTCGCACGGCGTCGGCTTGACAGGCGTCGACGGCATGGGGCCGCAGCCGGCGTGGGTGGCCTGATAGAAGAGCTTTGCAAGCTCGTTGTAGGCCGCCTCCGCGCTGGGGAAGTCGGTCGTCTCCGATACGCCGAAGGCGACGGCGTTCAGACTGCACAGCCGCACGGAGTCCGCGTCAAAATACGGACCCTCGGCGCAGCAGGGCGTCGTTTCGCCTCCGGTACAAAGGGGAATGGGATAGTAGATCTGCCCGGAAACCTCTAAATTCTCACACGAATCCGGCGTGATCTTCACAAATTCCCCGTCCAGAGGCCCGGTCAGGTTGTCGTATGGAGTTGTGACGGTCGCGGGGCAGTTCAGAGACGTGCCGAGCACGAAATCGCGCGTGATGAACGCGAACTGCTTGTAATCCGTCAGCGCCGCGAAGCGCGGGCGGCACAGCAGCTGCAATGCCGCGACAAGCCCCGGCGCGCAGGAACAGCCGCAGCCGCAGCTGACGTCGGCCTCCGTGACCGGCGCGACAGGCCGCTCACCCGGCCAGACCGGCGGGAACGGAGGCGGATACGGCGGGAACGGCCCCGGCCCGGGACAAGGCGGCGGGCAAGGCGGTGGGCAGGGCGGCGGACATGTCTGCTGGCTGCCGCCGGAACAGGCCGCGCAGCCCTGAACCGCCTGCGGCTCCGGGCAGCCGCCAGTCGTCGTATAATTGCAGGGTTGATTCATAAAACCCCTCCTTCAAAGACAAGAATGTTTTCTGTCTTCCCTACCATATGCCGGGTCCGCCCGTTTGGTGCATGGTTGCAAATCCGGGCGCGATGCGGTATGATGCAGCTATCCGGAATGATAGAAGGAGAAGCCGATATGAGGATGAAAAAAGCCCGCGCGGCAGCCGCGGCGCTGCTCTGCGCGGCGTGTCTTGCGCAGACGGCTGCGCCTGCGCTGGCAGCGGAGGCATACACGGCCCCCGACGTAACAGGAAAAACGCTGGAGCAGCTGATGGGCGACTTCCGCGCGGAGCATGCGCTGACCGAGGACAATTTTGAGATCAGCTTTTACGTGCCCGAGACCGGCGAGCGCTACGACTTTAACGAGACGAAGCTGCTCTACGGCGCGAGCACGTACAAGCTGCCGCTGAACCTGTATTATTACGATATGCAGCTTGCAGGCGAGATCACCGGGGACACGATGATTACAAGAGGCGCCTCGCTGGATGAGGCGCACTATCAGACGCTGGTCTATTCCAACAACGAGCTGGCCTATTCTCTCTGGCGGCGCATCGGCGACTGGCCGGAGTACAAGACCGCCATGCGCAAGTATTTCACCATGACCGACGACGAGATCCCGCAGAACTATTATTATGACCACGTGTTCTGCACCCGCATGATGATGGATACGCTGAAGGTCGTCTGGGATGGGCAGGAGCAGTATCCCGAGCTGATTGATTACCTGAAAATCGCCTGCCCGGGCGCGTATTTCAAGACGTATCTCGACGTGGACGAAACGCCCGTCGCGCACAAATACGGCAGCTACGAGGGCGCGGAGAACGACGTCGGCATTATCTGGGCCGAGCGGCCGTTTCTGCTTGCCGTGTATACGAGCGGGCTGTCCTACGGGCCGGGCGGCAACGTGGACATGGCGTATGCCGATGGGCAGAGCGCAGGCTCCGTCGTGTGCGGGCAGCTGGCCGTGCTGCTGAAGAGCTATCTCGACGAGCAGCTGCGCGTTGAGCGGGAGCAGGCGGAACAGGAAGCCGAGGCCGCCCGCCTCGCCGAAGAGCAGGCGAAGGCCGAGCAGGCAGAAAAAGAGCGGCTTGCCGCTGAGCAGCAGGCCGCCGCAGAAAAGAAAGCCGAGGAAGAACGCCAGGCCGAGCTCCAACGTCAGGCCGAAGAGCAGGCTGCGCGCGAAGAAGCGCAGAGAGCCGCCGAGGAAGCGGCGCAGGAGGACGCAAGGCAGGCCGCGCACCGCGCTCTGGTCATCCGCCTGGCCTGCGTGGGCGCGTTCAGCGCGCTTGTCATCGCACTGGCCGTCGTGCTCATCCGGAAGCTCCACAAGGCAGGAAAGTGCTGAGCGAACGAAGGGACAATACGCACAATCCCAGTAGGGGAGGGGCAGAGCCCTGCCCCTACCAACCTTACGGAATGATCCGTCCAGGCTTCTGATAGCGCTCCTGTTCGGAGAAGATGCAGCCGCAGTATTTCTGCATGTAAAAGCCCAGCTCCCGCGCGCGGGCCTGGCCGTCGCGGAACATGGGGCGGAAATCCTGATAGTAGAATGTCACGCCGTATTCCTCCGCCGCGCGGTAGGCCACGTCGCGCATCAGCTCGTGCTTCTGATAGGGGCTGATGAACAGCGACGAGGTAAACGCATCGAAGCCGCCCTCCTTCGCTTTTCGCGCCGCCTCAAAAAGCCGCATTTCATAGCACTTGACGCACCGGCCCGCGATATCCTCCGCTACCTCGCGCACAAACGGCCGCAGGCCGTAATCGTCGCGCACGAGAAGCGGCAGATCGATGGTCTTCGCGTATTCCTGCAAACAGTTCCGCCGGGCGCGGTATTCGGTAAAGGGATGGATGTTGGGGTTGTACCAGTAGCCGGTCAGGTCGATCCCGTCCGCGCGCAGCGCGTCGACCGGCATATTCGCGCAGGGCGCGCAGCAGATGTGCATCAGTAATTTCATGACGTTCGCCTCCCGTTTGTATACCAAGCATATCACATATCGCGGTTTCTGTACAGATTGCAAAAAAGAATCTGCGACATTCCGTGGAAAATGAACATGGACAAGCGGGGAACACGGTGCTATAATTCCATCTAATATCAGATACAAGCAAAACTGAACGCAGAAAGGAAGATATTTCATGGCATTTCCCATTGAAAGCTACGCAGCGAAGATTCAGCGGAAGCTGTTAAAGAAGCAGCGCGTGATCGAGGCCGCCTCCGGCCGGCAGAAGGCCGATCTGGTGCTGAAAAACGCGACGTATGTCAACGTGTTCTCCAACGAGCTGCTGACGTGCGACATCGCCGTGGCGAACGGCCTGATCGTGGGCCTTGGCAGCTACGAGGGCGAGGTCGAATATGACATGACCGGCAAGATCGTCTGCCCGGGCTTCGTCGACGCGCACATCCATCTGGAATCCAGTCTTGTTACGCCCAAGGAATTCGTCCGCGCAACGCTGCCGCACGGCACGACCACCGTCATCACCGACCCCCATGAGATTACCAACGTCATGGGCACCGACGGCATCGACTACATGTTCCAGGCGACTGAGGGGCTGCCCATCGATGTGCGGTTCATGCTGCCGTCCTGTGTCCCGGCCACGCCGATGGACGAATCCGGGGCCAATCTGGACTACCGTGCCATCGACTCGTTCTATGACTATCCCAGAGTGCAGGGCCTTGCCGAGATGATGAACTCCTACGGCGTCATCCACAACGACCCCGAGGTCGTTTCGAAGATCGTCGCCTCGCAGGCGCACCACAAGAAGATCGACGGCCACGCGCCGGGCCTGCAGGGCAAGGATCTCGACACCTACGTCGCAGCAGGCGTCTATTCCGACCACGAATGCGCCACGATGGAAGACGCGCTGGCCAAATTACAGCGCGGCCAGTTCATCATGATCCGAGAGGGCACCGCCGCGCGCAACCTCGAGGCGCTGGCCCCTCTGCTCACGCCGCAGTACGCCGAGCGCTGCATGTTCTGCACTGACGACAAGCACCCGAGCGACCTGCTGGAAAAGGGCCACATCGACTATATCGCCCGCGAGGCTATCAACAAATACGGCGTCGATCCCATCATCGCCGTCAAGGCCGCCTGCCACCATGCCTCGCGCTATTTCCTGCTCAATAACCGCGGCGCAATCGCGCCCGGCTATCTGGCCGACTTCGCCGTGATCGACAATTTCAAGGACTTCAATGTCGAAATGGTCTTCAAAAAGGGCGTTCTGTACTGGAACAACGGCGAACTGCGCGACTTTGAGACCCCGAAGATCGAAGAGTATCTCGACAATCGCGCCCACGATACCTTCCACGTCTCGACGCTCACGCCCGACGATTTCCGCGACGCGCGCCAGAGAGGCGTTCTGGGCATGATCCCGGGCGAGATCATCACGACGGACAACGGCTATGCCGACCATGTCGATCTGGAAAAGGACATTCTCAAGATCGCCGTCGTCGAGCGCCACAAGGGCACGCACCACATTGGCCTCGGCTACATTCAGGGCTACGGCCTGAAATCCGGCGCGGTTGCGACCAGCATCTCGCACGACTCGCACAACATCATCGTCGTCGGCACGAACTCCGCCGATATGGCGTTCGCCGCGAACTACATCGTCGAGCATCACGGCGGCATCGTCGTGGTCGAAAACGGGACGGTAAAGGGCTCGGTCGTGCTGGAAATCGCGGGCATCATGTCCGACCGTCCGCTGACCGAGGTCAACGACCAGCTCGAAGCGGCCAAGGACGCGGCCTTCGCCCTCGGCGTCAGCCGCGGCATCGACCCGTTCATGACGCTCAGCTTCATGGCCCTGCCCGTCATTCCCAAGCTCCGCATCACCACCCGCGGCGTCGTCGACGTCGACACGCAGCAGTACGTATAATACATAACCGGACCGGCCCGCAGGAGAACACCCTGCGGGCCATTTTGCGGCGTTGCAATGCCGGTGAAAATATGGTATGATGTTCCCACTTACCGGAAGGGGGAACTGCTTTGCTTTATCTGCTGCTTGCACTGTTTACGGCTGCGATCGTCGCAGTCGATCAGCTGACAAAATATCTGGCTGCGGCCAATCTCGTGGGGAAGACCGTCACGCTCATCCCTGGCTGGCTCCAGCTGCACTATATTACGAACGACGGCATGGCGCTGAGCCTGCTGCGCGGCGCGCGCTGGCTGTTCGTGGTCATGACGGCGGTGTATCTCGCGGCTGTGATCTATGTGCTCGTGAAAAAATGGTTCAAAAAAACGCCGGAGCTGTGGTGCATCGCGGCCATCACCGGCGGCGCGATCGGCAATTTCATCGACCGCATCTCCACCGGGCTCGTCATCGACATGATCTGCATCCCGTGGTTCTCGACGTTCAACGTCGCGGATCTGTTCATCACGTTCGGCGCGCTGATTCTTGTGATCTATATCCTGACGAAGGACAAGGAGCTGCTGGCCGACAAGCCGAAGGAGCAGAAGAAGCCGCATGATGCTGACGCTTGACAGAGACGGCGAACGGCTCGACAGCGCCCTCAGCCGCCTCGTGCCGGAGCTGACCCGCAGCCAGGCCCAGCGCCTGATCGAGCAGGGCGCGGTCACGCGGGACGGAAGACCCGTCAAAAAGAACGAAAAGCTCCCCGCCGGGACGGCGCTGGAGCTGGAAATTCCGGAGGTGCGCGAAACGCCCCTCGCGGCGCAGGACATTCCGCTTGAGGTCTGCTATGAGGACGCGGACGTGATCGTCGTGAACAAGCCCAAGGGGCTTGTTGTTCACCCGGCCCCCGGCCACGCGGACGGCACGCTCGTCAACGTGCTGCTGGCCCACTGCGGCGATTCTCTGTCCGGCATCGGCGGAGAAAAGCGCCCCGGCATCGTCCACCGCATCGACAAGGATACGTCCGGCCTTATCATCGCGGCCAAGAATGACTTCGCACACGCCGCGCTTGCCGCGCAGCTGAAGGATCACAGTCTGGCCCGGACGTATGTGTGCATTGTCTGCGGCAATGTCAAGGACGACTCCGGCACCATCGACGCGCCCATCGGCCGCCACCCGGCGGATCGCAAGAAAATGGCCGTCACGGAGAAAAACAGCCGCAGCGCCGTGACGCACTGGCGCGTATTGGAGCGCTTTTCCGGCTATACGCTCGTCGAGTGCAGGCTGGAAACGGGCCGGACGCATCAGATCCGCGTCCACATGGCCTATCGCGGCCACCCGATTCTGGGCGACACGGTCTACGGCCATAAAAAGCCCGAGCTGGGACAGGACAGCCAGTGCCTGCATGCGAAGGAGCTTCGCTTTATGCACCCGCGCACGGGAAAGCCGGTGACTGTCTCCTGTGGGCTGCCGGACTATTTCAGTGCGCTGCTGCAAAAGCTGCGCACAAAGACTTGACTTTTCAGTCCCGGTCTGCTACCATGATGCCATCTTCGAAATGAGGTTGCTATGATGTACGTTTCTGTTATGTTCGCGTTTATCTTTACCTTTACTGGCTTGCAGTAAGGGTAATTTGTGATGCGCAGAAACGAAGTCAGGTTTGCAACGCGGCACAGATTACGCTGTGCCGCGTTTTTTTTGTTTGTATTTTCTGAAAGGATGGATATCGCTATGGAACTTTCTGATTACAGAGCACAGATCGACCGGATTGACGCGGAGC
>CADBOK010000234.1 GCA_902796245.1 Oscillospiraceae bacterium
CTGCTTCCGCGACGAGGACGCGCGCGGCGACCGCAGCCCCGGCGAGTTCTATCAGCTCGATATGGAAATGGCCTTTGCCGCGCAGGACGATGTGTTCGCCGTCATCGAAGACGTGCTGCCGCCGATCTTCGCCAAATACGGCAAATATAACATCGCGTCCAGCGCGCCGTTCCGCCGCATCGCGTACAAGGACGCACTGGAAACCTACGGCTCCGACAAGCCGGACCTGCGCATCGACCTGACGTGCAAAAATATTTCCGACCTGTTTACCGCGTCTGAATTCGAGCCCTTCAAGGGCCAGACTGTCAAGGCCGTTCCGATCTCCAACTGCCATCTGACGAGAAAGCAGATCGAAAAGCTGCTGACCGACTGCGAGGTGCAGGCGGGCGTCAAGGGCTACTGGTTCAAGATGGACGAGAACGGCGAGCTTGCCGGCGGCGTCGCCAAGTTCGTGCAGGGCTGCAAGGACGCTCTTGCAGAGCGCCTGGGTCTGACGCCCAACACGCTGGTCGTTATCGCGGCGGGTGCTTCTGCCACGAAGCTCACCGGCGTTCTCATCAAGACCTTCGGCGCGAACGTCGAAGGCCACATGGACAAAGAGCGCTATGAATTCTGCTGGATCGTCGACTTCCCGATGTACGAGATCGGCGACGAGTCCGGCGAGCTGGAATTCTGCCACAACCCGTTCTCCATGCCGGGCGGCGGCGCGGCCACGCTCGACAAGGCCATCCGAGGCGAAATTGACCCGCTGACCATCACGGCGCAGCAGTATGACCTCGTCTGCAACGGCATCGAGCTCTCCTCTGGCGCAGTCCGGAACCACGATCCCGAGATCATGATTAAGGCTTTCGAGCTCGTCCGCCTCGGCGAGGACGACGTGAAGAAGAAGTTCCCCGCCATGTACAACGCCTTCTGCTACGGCGCACCTCCCCATGCCGGTATTGCCCCGGGCGTCGACCGCATGGTCATGCTGCTGGCAGGAGAGGACTGCATCCGCGAGATCATCCCCTTCCCGATGAACAAGAACGCGCAGGATATCCTGATGGGCGCACCCAGCGAGGTCACCCAGAAGCAGCTCGACGAGCTGCACATCCGCTGCACGGCGAAGGAAGAAGACTGAAAACTAAAATAAGCGCGCCGCACGGCGCGCTTATTTTAACGGGAGAGAGAAAGAGATATGCAAAAGAACCTCAGGTGGGCGATCTTATCCTGCGCGGGCTGCACGCTGATGCTGTTCGTGACGGGCGGGCTGGCCTTCAACGTCTTTTCGGCGGCGCAGCCGTACATCCTGGCCCAGAACGGCTTTACCAACACACAGACCTCGCTTATTACGACCGTCCGCTCGGCGGCGTATCTGCTCGGTACGTTTGCCATCGGCCGGTATTACCGGAAGCTGGGCTACCGCACCGGCTGCGCGCTGGCAGCAGTGCTGGCCGGCGCGAGCTTTGTGCTGTTTGCCGCGGCGAAAAGCCTCATGGCCTATTATTTTGCCGGAGCAGTCGCGGGCGTCAGCTATGCGCTCGGTTCGATGGTTCCGGCGTCGATTCTGATGCGGCGCTGGCTCCGCGCGCACTGCGGGCTGGCAATTGGGATCTGCTCCGCAGGTACCGGGCTGGCAACCGTTTTGTTTTCGCCGCTGTTTACGGCCATCGCGGAATCCGGCGGCGTCGACCGCGCGTTTTTATGGACGGCCGCGTTCTGCGCGGCAGCGGCTGCGGCCGTCTTTTTCCTCATCCGGAGCGACCCCGCCGCGCTCGGTCTCGAGCCGTGGGGTAAGGCTGTTCCGGAGAGCGCGCAGGCGCGCGCGCTGCACGCGCTGCACCCGTCCCGGCTGCGCTGGGCGCTGCTTCTGCTGGCCGTGCTGCTGGTCAGCGGCATCGGCTCGGCCGGCTTTACACATCTGATGACTCTGTACATGTCGGAGGGCATGGACGCCATGCAGGCCGCGGCTGCGTTCTCTCTGTGCGGGCTGGCGCTGATGGCGGGCAAATGCGTCTGCGGCGCGCTGTGCGACAAGCTGGGCAGCTACCGGGCGAACTATCTGCTGTTCGGCAGCTTCATCCTCGGCTGCGCGCTGTGCGTGCTGGCCCCGCTGAAGAGCGCGGCGCTGATGCTGGCCTCGTCGGTCTTTCTGGGCTTCGGCGCGTCGCTCAATACCGTCGGCGTTTCGATCTGGGCCGCTGATCTGAGCACGCCGGAACGCTACGAAAAGACGCTGCGGCTGTTCCAGGGGGCCTACGGCCTCGGCGGGATTGTTTTGTCCTTCCTGCCCGGCGCAATCGCCGACCTTGCGGGCGGCTATGCCCCGTCCTATATCGTCTTCACCGTCATGCTCCTGTACAGCCTTTTCATGCTGCAAAGCACCTACCGTCTGGCCCGGCGCTGACAGCCAACATGTAACCCCCGAAGGGCCTTAGCCGAGGCTCTCCGGGGGTTCTTTCCATTATTCCTCCCGCAGGTAGATGCTGTTCAGCAGCTGGGTACCGGCGGCGGTGCGGAAAATACGCCGGCGGAAATTTTCGACGGCAGAACGGGAATCGCCGTGCTCGTCCGCGTTGACGAGATAATCGGCCTCCAGCAGGATCTGGTGGTCGACGCCGCCAATGTCCGTGTAGGTGTGGTGGTGCGCGGCCAGCCAGGAGATGCGCGCCACGTCGGCCCGGTCAACAGGCAGCTCCGCGAAAAACGCCTCCACCAGCGGCGGGCTTTCCAGCTCCTGATGCTTCCCGTCCGTATCGCCGTATTTCTCCCGGCACAGCGGACAGGCAATGTCGTGGATCACCGCAGCAAGCTCCAGTACCTCCTGCGTGTGCCTGTCCAGCCCCTCCAGCTCTCCGATGGTCTTCGCCATGGCCCAGACCTTGAGGAAATGGTTAATGTCGTGGCAGTTTCCCCTGTAAAACCCGATCATCCTTTGAATTGCAGCCGAAACGATCATATGCTTCCCTCCATTTTAAAGCGCGGTGCCCTTTTTTGGCACGAACAGGCCGTGCATGTCCGCACGCTCCAATTCCAGCAGCTTCACCTTCCGCGCAATGCCGCCGCCATAGCCGGTGAGACTGCCGTTCGTGCCCACAACGCGGTGGCACGGGATCATGAGCGAGATCGGATTGTGCCCCACCGCGCCGCCGACCGCCTGCGCGGACATTTTTTCAAGTCCCTGCTGTCTGGCAATCTCGGCGGCAATCTCGCCGTAGGTCATGGTCCTGCCATATGGGATCGTCAGCATGATCTCACAGACCGTTTTGCGGAACGGCGTGGAGTTATAGCGCAGCGGCGGCAGGAAATCCGGCGCACGCCCGGAGAAATACACATCCAGCCAGCGCTTTGCGTCCGCAAACAGCGGCTGCTCCTTCTGCTCGGTCTGCTCCGGCAGGATGTTCCCGAAATACCGCTGCCCATTGAACCACGAACCGATGATCGCGTCCTCGTCACAGGCCAGCGTAATGGGCCCGAGCGGAGACGCATATTCCGTCGTGTAAACCATATCGCACACTCCTATCTGTTTTTCGGCTTGTAATCCTTCATTTCCGGGATTGCCCCGCCGGCCACCGCCCAGAGATACAGGCTGGCTACACTGCAATAGGGCGAAAATCTCCGTCGATATTTTTCAAACAGTTTGCGGTCGATATTCCGGTGGTGATAGACCATGCGCAGCCCGCGCTGGATGGCAAGGTCGTCGAAGCTGAATATATTGGGCCGCTGCATACAAAAAAGCAGAATCATTTCTGCCGTCCAGACGCCGATGCCCTTCAGACTGCTCAGGGCCCGGATGGCGTCTTCATCCCGCATGTGCTCCACCGCGTCCAGATTGAACGCGCCCGTATGAATCTTTGCGGCAAAATCCGTGATATACTCCGCCTTGCGGAAGGTCATGCCGAGCGCCTGCAGGTTTGGGACACCTGCTTTCAGGATGGTTTCGGCATTGACCGCGCCCAGCGCGTCCTGCATTCGCTGCCAGATGGTTGCCTGTGCCTTGGTCGAGATCTGCTGTCCGATGATGTGGTGAACGACGGATGAAAACAGACCCGGATCCACCGCGCGGTCAACATGCCCGATCCGGTCAATGACTTCGCAGAGCCGCCTGTCCTTCTGCCGCAGATAAGAAAGCTCAGCCTCTCCGTATGCAAAATACACGTTCATCACCCCCCGCGCTGTCATGATACCACAATCGTGCAGGGTTTGCCATCTCGAAATATTCTGACAAGCCTCCACAGCACCGGAGCGCCCTAAAGCTCCCCTGAAAGGGGCCAATAGAGTTAGGGATGCTGGAGCACAGCGCCTGAGAAGTTGCAGCAGGCAGCTGCGGGAAGTGAAAGTCCTTCGGCGAATCCGCAATGTAAAACCCCTCTTAAAAATTTGCAGCTGCCGTACAGCATTTTCTTTTCGCAAATCCGTGCGCTCATGGCAACAATCGGGCTTGATTATGATGCACTTACGAAGGAAGAGTTTGTCTCAATCATCAGCGGACTTAAAAAGTCCAAGTACCTGAAAAACCCCAGCAACCAGCGCGGAAAAGCACGACCGCAGCTACCACACGGAAAAGGCAAAAAGAAACGCAAATAAGAAAAAATCGGCACCTGCTTTTTGGCAGGTGCCGATTTCTGTTACCCTATAATGCGCTTGAATTTTTGGCATAAGTGGCGTAAGTTTGGCGTAAATCCGCTTTTCCACATTCAAAAAATCAAGCAATTTCAAGGCTTTGCGGCGAGTCTTAGTACATGCCGCCCATGCCGCCGCCCTGGGCTGTGGCTGCCATGGCAGCGTCGGCCTTGGGATCGGGCTTGTCGGCGACCAGAGATTCGGTCGTCAGGACGCAGGAGGCGATGGACGCGGCGTTCTCGAGCGCGGTGCGCGTGACCTTGGTCGGGTCGACGATGCCGGACGGGATCATGTCGCAGTAGGTCTCGGTGTAGGCGTTGTAGCCATAGCCGACCTTGCGGCTGGAACGGATCTTGTCGTAGACGATGGAGCCGTCGACACCGGCGTTCTCGGCGATCTGGCGGATCGGAGCCTGCAGCGCTCTTGCGATGATCTGCGCGCCGGTCTTCTCGTCGCCGGACAGCTTTGCAACCAGCTTCTCAACAGCCGGGATCGCGTTGACATAGGCCGTGCCGCCGCCGGCCACGATGCCCTCTTCGACAGCTGCGCGGGTCGCGTTCAGGGCGTCCTCCACGCGGAGCTTCTGCTCCTTCATGGCAACCTCGGTCTGTGCGCCGACCTTGATAACGGCTACGCCGCCGGACAGCTTGGCAAGACGCTCCTGCAGCTTTTCCTTGTCGTAGTCGGAGGTAGTGACAGAGATGGTGTTCTTGATCTCGGCGATGCGGGCCTTGATCTCGTTGGCGTCACCAGCGCCGTCGACGATGACGGTGTTGTCCTTGGTGACCTTGATCTGGCGGGCTGTGCCGAGATCGGTGATCTGCGTCTCGGGCAGGTTCATGTTGAGCTCGGAGGAGATGTAGGTGCCGCCCGTCAGGATGGCGATATCCTTGAGCATTTCCTTGCGGCGGTCGCCGAAGCCGGGTGCCTTGACGCACACGCAGGTGAAGTTGCCGCGCAGACGGTTGACGAGCAGGGTAGCCAGCGCGTCGCCCTCGACGTCCTCAGCGATGATGACGAGCTTCTTGCCGGTCTTGACGATCTGCTCGAGCAGGGGCAGGATCTCTTGGATGGAGGAGATCTTCTTGTCGGTGATGAGGATATACGGATCGTCGATGACGGCTTCCATCTTGTCGGTGTCGGTGACCATGTAGGGGGAGATATAGCCGCGGTCAAACTGCATGCCCTCGACGACCTCGAGGCCGGTCTCGGCGGTCTTGGATTCCTCAATGGTGATAACGCCGGACGCGCCGACCTTATCCATGGCTTCCGCGATCAGCTTGCCGACAGACTCGTCGCCGGAGGAGACAGCGCCGACTCTCGCAATATCGTCGGAGCCCTTGATCGTCTCGGAGTTTGCCTTGATGGTGTCGATGGCGGTCTCAACGGCCTTTTCCATGCCCTTGCGCATGACCATCGGGTTCGCACCTGCGGAGACGTTCTTCAGGCCCTCGTGGACGATGGCCTGCGCCAGCAGGGTCGCGGTGGTAGTGCCGTCGCCGGCAATATCATTGGTCTTGGTCGCGACTTCGCGGACGAGCTGCGCGCCCATGTTCTCGAATGCGTCCTCGAGCTCCACGTCCTTTGCGATGGTCACGCCGTCGTTGGTGATGAGCGGAGAACCGAATTTCTTGCCGAGCACGACGTTGCGGCCCTTCGGGCCGAGGGTTACCTTCACAGTATTGGCGAGCTGGTCAATGCCGGACAGCAGGGCCTTGCGGGCCTCTTCGCCATAAACAATCTGCTTTGCCATAAGAATTGCTTCCTTTCAATTAAACACGAATTATTCTACAACTGCCAGAATGTCGGCCATCTTGACGATGACGTAATCTTCGCCGTCGAGCTTGAGCTCCTGGCCTGCGTACTTGCCGGTCACGACCTTGTCGCCACGCTTGACGGTGACCTTGACGTCTTCGGTGCCCGGGCCTGCCGCGATGACTTCCGCGATCACGGATTTTTCTTTATTGGCGGTGGAGAGGATGATGCCAGATGCGGTCTTTTCCTCAGCTTCCATGTGCTTGAGCAGAACGTTGTCTGCCAACGGGGTCAGCTTCATAACAAATTACCTCCAGTATCCAGTCGCTGCTTCGTGCAGCGCGTTTTACGAGTTTTTAGCACTCAGTCATCCTGACTGCTAACACCTATATCATAATCAGATACGGCGAAAAGTCAAGGGGTAATTTCGGCAAATTTATGACCAGACTGTGAATTTTTCGCGCGGTAGGTCAGTCCCTTCGGGTAGAAGAAGCGCACGGCCTGCGGCACGACCTCGATGCTCGCGTCGGTCGTATAGACGGCCTCGCCGTCGACATTGACGACAGACTCTTTTGCGCACGCAATGCGGAGCGATCTGCACGGGTAGCGCCGGATGAGATCCGGATGATCCTGATAACGACCCTTTTGATAATCGCCGACGACGGCAGCAACCTGTAACAGATTGACCTTTTCGACCACCAGTACGTCCAGAATCCCGTCGTCCGGCTCTGAATCCTGAATCGGATTGAAGCTGCCGCCGTACCACCGGCCGTTGCAGACGCAGATCATCGTCTTCCGGCCCGAAAGCACCTCGCCGGTATCCAGCGTGACAGTATACTCCGCCGTCAGTCCGTGCAGCATGTTCGAGAAAATGGACAGGATGTACGCGCCCTTCCCGCTCACGAGCGGCAGGCGCTTGAAGCGGGCGATATCCGTGCCGACCCGCGCGTCAAAGCCGATGGACAGCACGTTCAGCGCGTAGGAATCGTTGCAGCGGATGAGGTCGAAGCGCGCTTCTTCCGCGTCCAGCAGCCGCTCGATGGAGGTGAAGGCAGCGGGGTCGTCAAAGATCTTGATCGAGTCGTTGCCGGAGCCGCCGGGGAAATGCGTCACAGCGGCGTTGTCATAGCCGATTGCGCCGTTTACAACCTCGTTGAGCGTCCCATCGCCGCCGCAGGCGTACAGGCGCACCTCCTCGCCGGACTGCACCGCCTGCCGCGCCAGCGTCCGGCATTCGCCGGGCGCGTTGGAGACGAGCAGCTCATAGCGCAGACCGCGCGGGGCAAACGCCGCGTCGATCATTTCCCGGTATTCCGCCGTCCGGTCGGACTTCCCGGCCGCGGGATTGACGATAAAAATATGCTTCATAACGGAACCTTCTCCTATTCTGTTCGTCTATTCATACAAGCGCTCAATAGTACATGTACACATTGCACTGCAGCCGCCCGTTGTAGAGCTTGCGCTTCTTGACGGCCTGTTTGCCGTAGTAATGCTCGAACTCCGGCTCGGAGGAGATGATGTATTTTTTCCAGCCGTCTGCGTATTTGAGGTGCCGGCCGAACGCGCTGTAGAGCCGCTGGGCGCTGCGCTGCTCAAGCATGCGCTCGCCATACGGCGGGTTGCAGACGATGAGGCCCCTGTCCGCGGGCAGGCTCATCTTCGTCGCGTCCGCCTCGCGGAACTCGATCAGCCTGCCGATGCCCGCCTTGCGCGCGTTTTGCTGCGCGATCTCCAGCGAGGCCGGGTCGATATCGGAGCCGAGGATGTGATAGTCTCCCCGGTATTCGCGGTCGAGCGCTTCTGTCCTGGCCTGCTGCCAGACCGCCTCCGGCACGCAGGCCCACTTCTGCGCCATGAACGACCGGTTCAGACCCGGCGCGCGGTTCAGCGCGATCATCGCCGCTTCGATGCAGATCGTGCCCGAGCCGCAGAACGGATCCCAGAAGAAGTCCCGCCCGCGGTAGCGCGCGAGATTGACCATGGCGGCTGCCATCGTCTCGTGCAGCGGCGCAAGATTGGCCTCGCGGCGGTAGCCGCGCTTGTGCAGGCTCACGCCGGACGTATCCAGAAACAGCTCCACATGATCCTTCATGATGGAAAAGCGCAGCTGATACGTCTCGCCCGTCTCCGGCAGCCAGCCAAGGCCGTAATGTTCGCCCAGCCGCGTGACGGCGGCCTTCTTGACGATGGCCTGACAGTCCGGAACGGAATGCAGCTGGCTGTTCAGGCTGTAGCCCTTGACAGGGAACGCGCCGTCCTTCGGGATGAAGCGCTCGAGCGGCACGGCCTTCACCCCCTGAAACAGATCCTCAAAGCTGTGCGCGTCGAATTCGGCCAGCAGGATCATCACGCGCTCGCCCATGCGGCAGCAGAGGTTGGCCTTCGCCATGGCGGCGAAATCGCCCTCAAAAAAAACGCGCCGGTCCTCGACCCGGACGTTCCGCAGCTCCAGCCGCCGCAGCTCATCGCCGACGAGCCCCTCGAGTCCGAACAGGCACGGCACGCAAAAAGTCATCGTATCCATGTTTTCTCTCCAAGCATCTAGTATAGTCCTTCTAAGTATACGGAATCCCGGCGCAAATAGCAAACCCTATCTGTTACGATTTTGTAAAATGTGAGGAAAAACTTTATATTTATTTAAAGTGACAAGCGTCCGGAAATGCGGTATACTGAAATCAGAAATTAAAAAAGGAAGAAGGAGGTTCCAATGTCTCAGGCAGTAATCGGATGGCTGATTGCCATCGTCGTCTTTATCGTGGCGGAGGCCGCGACGGTCGCGCTGGTGTCCGTCTGGTTCATCGGCGGCGCGGTATGCGCGCTGATCGCGGCAATTCTCGGCGCAGGACTCGGCGCGCAGCTGGCGGTATTTCTCGTCGTGTCGGCGGCACTGCTGGCGTTCGCGTGTCCGGCGGCGCGGAAGAAGTGGTCCAAAAAGCCGGAGCGCATGAACGCAGACCGCCTCGTCGGCGAAACGGCCATGGTCACAGAGCCCATCGACGCCTGCGCCGATACCGGAGCCGTGAAAGTCAGCGGCGTTCTCTGGACGGCGAAATGCACGACGGGCGAGCGCATCGAAAAAGGCCGCCACGTGACCATCGAGCGCGTCGAGGGCGCGAAGCTCTACGTCAGGCCCGCAGAATGTCCCTGCGCAAAAGCATAAGTATTATAAAAAACCGAAAGAACTGAAAAAACCGAAGGAGGAACAAATTTTATGGAATGGATCCCCATTGTTGTGATCGCCGTTCTGGCGCTCATCGTCGTCATCAGCAACATTCACATCGTTCAGCAGTCCCGCGCCTACGTCATTGAGCGGCTCGGCGCGTTCAGCAAGGTCTGGCAGGTCGGCATGCACGTCAAGGTCCCGTTCATTGAGCGCGTGGCCAAGAAGGTCAGCCTGAAAGAGCAGGTACTCGACTATCCGCCGCAGCCCGTCATCACCAAGGATAACGTCACCATGCAGATCGACACCGTCGTCTATTATCAGATCACAGACCCGAGACTCTACACCTACGGCGTCGAGCGGCCCATGATGGCCATGGAGACGCTCACGGCCACGACGCTCCGCAACATTATCGGCGACCTTGAGCTCGACCAGACGCTCACGTCCCGCGACGTCATCAACACCAAAATGCGCGCCATTCTCGACGAGGCCACCGACCCCTGGGGCATCAAGGTCAACCGCGTGGAGCTCAAGAACATTCTCCCGCCGCAGGACATTCAGAACTCCATGGAAAAGCAGATGAAGGCCGAACGCGACCGCCGGCAGGCCATCTTACAGGCCGAGGGCACGAAGCGCAGCCAGATCCTAGTCGCCGAGGGCGAAAAGGAAGCCGCGATTTTGAAGGCGGACGCCGAAAAGCAGGCCGCCATTCTGAAGGCCGAGGCCGAAAAGCAGGCGGCAATTCTCAAGGCTGACGGCGAAGCGCAGGCCATCATGGCCGTGCAGAAGGCCATGGCCGATTCTCTGGCGCTGCTGAATGAAAAGGCCCCGAACGACCAGGTTCTGAAGCTCAAGGCGCTTGAGGCCATGCAGAAGGTCGCGGACGGCAAGGCCACGAAGATCATCATCCCGTCCGAGCTGCAGGGCTTTGCGGGTCTGGCCTCCGGCATTGCCGAGACGGTAAAGGATGCGAAGTAATATGGCGAAGCAGGACGAGCGCTTTATCAAGGTGCTGAACGAGGGCAGTACTTGGACCACGAAACGTGAGATTTGGGTCGACAAAACGACCGGCGTCAACTATCTCTGGATCGACTCCGGCTACAGCGGCGGCCTGACTCCGCTGCTCGGCGCCGACGGCAAGCCCGTCGTGACGAGAATTCCCGCAGAAGAAGAATAACGCCGAAAATTCAAAGCCTCCCCTTGCCATACCCGCATGGTAAGGGGAGGCGGCATTTTCGGAGAAAATGGCGGAGGGGATCGGTTGCAGAGCTCAGAGTGCTCCGAAATTGTGACGTTCGAATCCCTTCAGTCAGCTTCGCTGACAGCTTCCCTTGGGCCCAAGGGAAGCCTTTCTCTGTCACCGCGCACCGAAGCGCTCCGCATAGCCGCAGCGGCGGCAGAGCGGCGCGGCGCGTTCACCTCGTTCAAAGCCCTCGCGCATCGCGCGGGCCAGAGGCGCGGCAAGCATGTCGGCAAGCTCCTGCCGGAATAAATTCCCCAGTGCAAGCGTACCCTCGTGGTCAAGGCAGCACGGCACGACCGTGCCGTCGGACAGCACCGCGATCTGGTCGCGAAGCGCGCGGCAGCGGCCCGTTCTCCCCCGTTCTTCCGCCCGCTCGTCCGGCCAGTCAAAGCGCTCGCCGAAGCTGACGAACACGCCGTCCTCCAGCCGCCAGCCCCACGTGTTTTTCTGCCAATCGCCAGGAAATGCCGCGTGCAGCCGCGCCAGGATTTCCGCATTCCGGTCGTGCAGGCCCTTTGTCTGCGCGCCGTCGAGATTCCAGAGACGGAAGTCCGTCAGAACGCCTGCTTCTTTTGCCGCACGGGCAAAGTCCGTGCAGCCTGTCAGGTACGCGGAGAAGTCCCCCGCCTCGTTCGCCTCAAAGCTGTGCAGGCTGACGGAGACCTTGCGCAGCGCGGGCGCACAGAGCAGCGCTCCCTGCTTTTGGGGCAGCAGCGTCCCGTTCGTCGTAAGCGTCGCGCGGAAGCCGAGCGCCCGGCAGATCTCCAGCAGCTGCGGCAGCTGTGGGTGCAGCAGCGGTTCGCCCATCACATGCAGATACAGATATTCTCCATAGGGCCGGAGCTTCGCGGCCAGCGTGCGGAAGTCCTCCGGCGATAAAAATGCGGCGGGCCGCTTCGTGCCGGGACAGAAGCTGCACGAAAGATTGCAGCAGGTCGTAATCTCGAGATACATCCGTGAAAACATAAAAAGAACCGCCTTTTTCGTTCTGCTTTCAGTATACCGGCTTTTGTGCCAAAAGGAAAGATGGAAAAACCGCGTCCGCTGTGGTATCATGGATATAGAAACGGGGGATGCGTATGTGGACGCTTGCACAGGTGCAGGCAGAATACCGGCGGCTGGACAGGCTGCTCGGGATCGACACGAGCCGCGTGGCCGTGTCCTTTTCCAAGCGCATGACGCGGCAGTATGGTGTTTGCACGTTTGTCAAAAACAGGCCGCAGGAGATCCGCCTCGCGGACTTTCTGCGGCAGGAGGAGCAGGTCTTCCGGGACACGGCCCGGCATGAATACGCCCACGCCGCCGTCGCGCTGCTTACCGGAAAACGCCACGGGCACGACGAAGCGTGGAAGGCCGTCTGCCGGAAAATCGGCTGCCCGCCGGAGCGGCTTGCGCCCAGCTGCGGCGCGGCGGTCGAAAACCGGAAGCGCATCGAGGCCGCGCGCGGCGTGTACCTCGTGACATGTCTCGGCTGCGGGGCGGAGTCCCGGTATCTGCGGCGCGGGCCGGTCGTGCAGGCGCTGGAGGAAGCGCGCGGCGGCATCCGCTGCCGCCGGTGCGGCGGGAAGAAATTCAGACTTGAGAAGCGGTATGCACCGCAGGAGGAACACACATGACAAAAGCAGAACGTTCAAGAGCGCTGTTTCTGGAGGGCTGCAACTGCGCGCAGGCCGTCTTTCTGGCCTTCGCGGAAGAGAAGATGGACAGAGAGACTGCATTGAAGATCGCCTCCGGCTTTGGCGGCGGGATGGCGGGCATGCGCGGCGTATGCGGCGCGGTCAGCGGGATGTTCATGGCCTACGGCCTGCTCCGCGGCCCGGCAGACCCATCAGACCGGGCGGCAAAGACGAAAAGCTACGAGACGCTGCGGCAGCTCGCAGGGGAATTTGAGGCGCGCAACGGCTCGATCATCTGCCGCCAGCTTCTTGGCCTCGACCCGAGCTTTAAGCCCCAGCCGCCCGAGCCGCGCACCGACGGCTATTACAAAAAGCGTCCGTGCCCGGAAATGGTCTTCTGCGCAGCAGGGATTCTGGAGGAATATCTGGACAGAGAGGCGGAAATACCGACTGTTTAAATGGGAGGGATTGTTACGGCTGCTGCAAGCTGGAAGACGTTAAAAAAGATTGAAGCCCATATCCTTTCCTGCTATGTGGATCTGTCCGTGATCCTGCCCGATTACGTCCGGGTATACGGCATCGCCGGGACCCGTTCGCTCCTGCGCCGGTTCAGCGCGGACCAGCTGCTGTTTGCAGCGGACTACCCGGACAGCCGTCTGCTGCGGCCCGGAGAGATTTACGCCGCCTATTCCGGCATTCTGGAGCAAATGGCGTTCACGGAGGAGGACGCGGCAAAAATCGCGTATGGGAACGCGCGGGAGCTGCTGGGATAAACGCTCCGGCGCACCGCCTGTTACCGGCTGCCGGAACCCGGAAGAGGCCGCCCTTGTGGGCGGGCCTCTTCTTTTTTTGCAAAAAACAGGCAGGATGAATAAAATAACTTTGATTTATGCGCCGGTTTATAGTATACTGGAACCAATGGTTTCCGTCCTCGCAAGCGCGGGCCATAAAAACGGAAGGAGGGCGAACGAACTTGGAAACGAATTACGCGATCGAGATGCTGAACATCACAAAACGTTTCCCCGGAATCATCGCCAACGACAACATTACCCTGAAGCTGAAAAAGGGAGAGATCCATGCCCTGCTCGGCGAAAACGGCGCGGGCAAGTCGACGCTCATGAGCGTCCTGTTCGGCCTCTACCAGCCGGAGGAGGGCGAAATCCACAAGGACGGCCGCAAGGTTGAGATCCGCAATCCGAACGATGCAAACGCGCTCGGCATCGGCATGGTGCACCAGCACTTCAAGCTGGTCGAGTGCTTCTCGGTTCTCGACAACATCATCCTCGGCGACGA
>CADBOK010000235.1 GCA_902796245.1 Oscillospiraceae bacterium
GATTCCCCCTGTCAGGGGGAAATGGCCCGAAGGGCCAATAGGGGTAGGGATGCTGTCAGCGAAGCTGACTGAGGGGATTCGAACGCTCCAAATTTCGGAAACATCCTGAAACTTGCAGCAAATCCCCTCCGTCATTTTCTTCGAAAATGCCACCTCCCCTTACCATGCGGGGCATGGCAAGGGGAGGCTTTGCGAATATCATGCAGGGAGAATATACCATGAACAAGCTCTGGGCGGGCCGGTCGGAGGGGGAAACCTCGGCGCTGGCTGACGCATTCAACTCTTCGATCGCCGTCGACGGACGGATGTATAAGCAGGATATCACGGGCTCCATGGCCCATGCCGCGATGCTTGCAAAGTGCGGCATTCTGACGCAGGCGGACACGGATGCAATCGTGGGCGGTCTGGCGGGCATTCTGGCCGATCTGGAATCCGGCGCTTTGCAGCTCGACCCGCAGGCGGAGGACATTCACATGTTCGTCGAGGCAGAGCTCACGAAGCGCATCGGCGACGTGGGCAAGAAGCTGCACACGGCCCGCTCACGCAACGATCAGGTCGCGCTCGATCTGCGGATGTACTTGAAAGACGAGATTGAGGCGCTGCAATCGCTGGTGCTGGCCGTCATGCAGGCGCTGCATGCGCAGGCAGAGGCAAACAAAGACGCCATTATGCCCGGCTACACGCATCTGCAGCGGGCGCAGCCGATCACGTTCGGCCAGCAGCTGCTCGCGTATGTGATGATGCTCGAGCGCGACTACGGGCGGCTTGCGGATGCATATAAGCGCACGGACGACTCCCCCATCGGCTGCTGCGCGCTGGCCGGAACAACATACCCGACCGACAGAGTCTGGGAGGCGCAGAGGCTGGGCTTTGCCGCCGTGTGCGAAAACAGCCTCGACGGCGTGTCCGACCGCGATTTCTGTGTGGAGCTCATGAGCGCGTGCGCGCTCATCATGATGCATCTGTCGCGGCTTTCCGAGGAACTGATTCTATGGTCGAGCTGGGAATTCGGCTTCGTCACCCTCGACGACGCCTACACGACCGGCTCCTCGATCATGCCGCAGAAGAAAAACTCCGATATGGCCGAGCTCTGCCGCGGGAAGACGGGCCGCGTCTACGGCGACCTCATCGCCCTTCTGACCACGCTCAAGGGTCTTCCGCTGGCCTATAACAAGGACATGCAGGAGGATAAAGAAGCCGTGTTCGACTGTGTGGACACGACAAAGCTGTGTTTGCAGATCATGGCCCCGATGCTCTCGACCCTGCGCGCGAAGCCGGAAAACATGCTGCTGGCCGCGCAGAAGGGCTTCATCAACGCAACGGATCTGGCCGATTATCTGACAAAGAAGGGCGTTCCGTTCCGCAGCGCATATAAAATTTCCGGCCAGCTGGTGGCGTACTGCATTGCGCATGACACTGTGCTCGAACAGCTGCCGCTGGATGT
This sequence comes from Oscillospiraceae bacterium, assembly GCA_902796245.1. GTDB lineage: Bacteria > Bacillota > Clostridia > Oscillospirales > Oscillospiraceae > CAG-170. Next base: position 1,445 of record CADBOK010000235.1, read on the forward strand.
TTACAAGACCTATTCCGACGTCTTCACGGACGATCTGTATGAAGAAATTTCGCTCAGGACCTGCGTGGCGCGCCGTATTTCCGCCGGAGGCACCGGCCCCGCGTCGGTGCAGGCGCAGCTGGATTCCGTCGCAGCCTTCCTCGCGGCACATTAAAAAAGGAGAACGCTATGAATATCAAAGGACAGAGCTTTTTAAAGCTGCTTGATTTTACGCCGGAGCAAATCGCGGACTTTCTGACGCTTGCCGCCGAGCTCAAGGCAAAGAAAAAGGCCGGCATCCCCCACCGCCTGTGCGAGGGCAAGCAGGCCGCGCTTATTTTTGAAAAGACCAGCACGCGGACGCGCTGCTCGTTCGAGGTTGCGGCGCATGATCTGGGCATGACGGTCACGTATCTTGACCCGTCCGGCTCGCAGATCGGCAAAAAGGAGTCCATCGCCGACACCGCGCGCGTCCTCGGCCGCATGTACGACGGCATCGAATATCGCGGCTACGGGCAGGAAATTGTAGAGGATCTGGCAAAATACGCGGGCGTTCCCGTCTGGAATGGGCTGACGAACGAATTCCATCCCACGCAGATTCTGGCCGATTTCCTGACGATTCAGGAGCATTTTGGCGGTTTGAAGGGCAAAAATCTCGTGTATATGGGTGACGCGCGGTACAACATGGGAAACTCCCTCATGGTCGGCTGCGCGAAGATGGGCATGCACTTTGTCGCGTGCGCGCCGGAGGCGTATTTCCCGGACAAGGCGCTGATCGAAACGTGCCAGAAAATCGCCGCGCAGACCGGCGCGGTTCTGGAATTCGACACGGAGCCAATGCACGCGGTGCAGGGCGCGGACGTAATCTACACGGACGTGTGGGTCTCGATGGGCGAGCCGGACGCGGTCTGGCAGACAAGAATTCATGATCTTCTGCCCTATCAGGTGGGCGCAAAGCTCATGGCGCAGGCCGGGCCGCAGTGCCGGTTCATGCACTGCCTGCCCGCGTTCCACGATCTGAACACCACCATCGGCAAGCAGATCAGCGAGAAATACGGGCTTGACGCGATGGAGGTCACGGACGAGGTGTTTGAGAGCGGCCAGTCCATCGTCTTCGACGAAGCGGAAAACCGCATGCACACCATCAAGGCAGTCATGGCGGCGACGCTGGCATAATAAAGGCAAATCCCCGGCGCAGTCTCAAGCACGAGACTGCGCCGGGGGTCTTTGCGGTTAAAATTTGCGAGGTTCGACTCCCTTCAGGCCCTTCGGGCCAGCTTCCCTTGGGCCCAGGGGAAGCCTTTTGCGGTCTTTGGGGCTTACTCAGAATTTTCCGCTGCTGTGGGAGAAGCCGCCGGAGTTGACGGACGTCCCGCCGCCGGATTTCTGCGTTTCGATCTTCACGCGGGTCTGCGTGGTGGTGAGATAAACATCGTCCTGCCGGAGCATCCGGACGCCGTTTTGCGGGATGTAGGCGTCGGCGTGGGTCTGCTTGCGGGCCGTCTTCATATTGCCCTTCATGACAAGGCAGACGACCAGCGCCGTCAGCAGCGGTACGACGATCACGACGATCCACTTGAGCACGCCGATATCCTCGAGCCGTTCGGGGTCTGTATTCTGGTCAAAGGGTTCGTCCTGCGCGTCCATCTGCAAAAACTCCATGCAGCCGTCCACGTAGCGGTCAAAGCCCGCATACCAGTTGTCGCTTCCGAACTCGCTCAGGAAATAGCGCTCGGCGAGCACGCCCTTGCCGTAGTCCGTAAACGAGCGGTTGCCGATCATGCCGTGCGCGCAGAGATCATAATCGCGCTCGGCCATGCTGAGCGCCAGCAGGATGCCGTTCTGGTCCTCTCCCGCGCCAAGTTCAAAATCAAGGAAGAAGCCCTCTGAGAAGTTCTCAATGGAGCCCGCGTCATAATACAGGCTGTAATCGTTGACCGTGACGATGTACACGCCGCAGCCGTAGGTATCCTCTGCATCCTGACAGCGCGCTTCCAGCGCGCCGGCTTCGCTGTCTGTGAGCAGTCCGGCATAGTCGAACACATGCGCGGATTCATAGGCCGAAGCGCTCACGCTCAGGCCGAGCAGCAGCATCAGGGCTGCGAGCAGGCATAAAATTTGTTTTTTCATCCCGGCACCCCCTTACAATGCGAACAGCAGCACGGCCAGAACTGCGGCCAGTCCGCCCGCGATCCCGGCAAAATACGCCCAGAACCGGCCCCACGAAACAGGCAGGTCGCCCGTCAGCTTGCCGGTCTGCCCGTTCATGGAGAACAGGTAATCCTTGCCCTTCCACTTCGTGTGCAGCATCCAGACGGGCAGCATCGTGTACTGCACCTTGCCGCGGCGAATGCGGACATGCTCCTCCTCCGGCACGCAGGTTGAGTAGCCGGTCACACTGCTGCGCATCGCGCCCTCACAGCTGGCCTTGCAGCGCTCGTCGGCGCGCGGCGCACAATCGTCGACGCTCACGTCATATTTGTCAGCCAGAAAGCCGGGAAGATATGCGTTGGAAAAGGCTTTGAGCTCCTTGTAATCAAACGGCTCGATGGAATCCATATTCTCGTCCGGCATCTTGCTCGATGCGTCGACGGGTATCTTCTCAAACTCGACCGTGCCCGCGCGGTAAACCATGAAGTGCTGCGTGTCGGTCACGTCGTAATCACCCTCGCGGTGGGTCATGGAGCGGGTACACTTATAGCGGATATCCGCGTCCGCGCTGCCGTTGAAGAGCCAGAACGGAACATAGACGCCCTGAATTTTTTCAATGTGGTTCTGCGCGGAGAAGACCTTCGGCAGAAGGGGCTTTTTCTTATAATGGTTTTTAAGCGCGGCAACCGCGTCCTCCTTGCTGAGCTTGAAGGGAATGATGTAATCCGGCTTGCGCGCGCCGGAGAGCTGGCCGGGGACGATGGTCGTGTTGCCGCAGTAGGGGCAGCTGGTAGCCGCCGTCGTCTCATCGCAGATGAGCTCCGCACCGCACGACGGGCAGGAATAGCTCTTCATGCCGGGCTCTGCCCAGTCCGCGCCCTCCGGCTGGGCCCATTCGCCCTCGTCTGGCTGCTGCGCGGCCTTCTGTTCGGCCTCCGCGGCGGCCTGCGCAGCCTGCTCGTCCTTCTTTTCATAGAGCGCCTCGATCTCCTCCACGGAATAGGACGAGCCGCAGTAGTCGCATTCGAGCTTTCCGGACGCACCGGAAAAGTGCAGCGGGCCGGTACACGCGGGACATTTGTAATTCGTGATCTGGTCTGCCATGCAGTTTTCGCCTCCTGTGATGGCTCTGCCCGCGCAAAAAAGCGCGGGCAGAAAGACTCAATTAAAGCACAATATCGCCGTCGTCAAACGGGTCGCCGCATTCGGGGCAGAATTTGGGCGAATGGGCCGGATCCTTGGGCTCCCAGCCGCACTTGTCGCACTTGTACTTGGGCGTTCCGGCGGGCTTGGGCTTGCCGCACTCCGCGCAGAATTTTCCCTTGTTTACC
>CADBOK010000236.1 GCA_902796245.1 Oscillospiraceae bacterium
CCAGAACGCCATGACTGGCGCGTTCTACGGCCCGCTCGGCGAGCTGACTGTCCCCGAAAATCAGCGCAACTTTGCAACCAAGGAAAATCTGCCCACCTATCCGGAGAAAATCCGCAAGCTGAAGGCTGAGGGTGCAAAGCAGGTTCTGGTCTACGGCATCGGCCGTATGTGCCATATTGCATTCTGGGAGCCGCACTTTGCCAAGGACTACGCCTCCTATGAGGACTGGAAAGCAGCCGAGTACCGCGTCGGCGCGCGTCTGCATCCGTTCACCATCGAGCAGAACGCCATCACGTCGTTCCGCTCCAGCTGGCCGCTGATTCCGTGCTATGCCAACACCATCGGCCCGTGGATCATCTTCAACTCCGACTACGCCATCGGCGGCGCAGACGGCGTTCTGTCCCGCGGTATGCAGTGGCAGGGCATGAGCTTCTGGATGACACTGCGCTATGGCCCGTGCCAGTACGTCACGTCCAGCAACATTCCCACCATGCCCGGTAAGCTGTTCTATATGAAAGAGCTGGCCGGCCCCCTGTGCGCCGATACCAACTGATTCAGGTAAACAATGCCCGCGCCGCCCGAGGGGCGGCGCGGATTTTTTGTGCCTCTGTCGGGACGCTCTCTCCCTTGCAGGCCGCTGTCTTGTGTGGGTGACGCCGCTGGAGACACAGCGGCTATCGCCGCAGGATAAAATCTCCCTGGCGGCGGTTTACAATCCCCCGCAAATATACTATAATATTTTTAAAATGATAAATATGCGCTGCCGCGCCATTTCGCCGAAAGCGGCGGAATTTTCGGCGCTGCAAGTGCAAAAAGGAGCCGCTATGAAAAAGGCCGGCATCAATCTGATCGAGGTTAAGGAGCGAAACCGCGCACTGCTGCTGCAATCCGTCTGCACGGCGGGGAGCATCACGCGCAGCGAGCTTTCCGAGGGGCTGCATCTGTCGCCCATGACCGTGACAAACATCACAAGCGAGCTGCTGCAAAAGCACGTCATCGAGGAATTTGCGCCGCAAGACCTCATCAAGTCGCCCGGGCGCACACCGATGCTGCTGCGCATCTGCTCCACGTCGCCGGTGGTGCTGGGCATTTACATCTCCCGCACGTGTCTGTACGGCGTGGTGTGCGATCTGTCGCTTCAGCTTCTGGCGCGCGCCAAGCGCCCGCTCACCCCGACTGAAAACGAAGAGAGCTTTTTGCAGAAGCTGCGTGAGCTTGCCGAGCAGCTGACCGAGCACACTGAGCGGCCGATTCTGGGCATGGGCATCTCCACCGTCGGCGTTATCAGCAGCGATGCCAGCGGCATCGCCTATGTCACCGATTTCTTCGGCATCCGTTCGCTAAATCTGCGCGACGCGCTTCGGCCGTATTTCCGTTTTCCGATTATTGTCTGCAACGATATGCACGCGTCCGGCCTGTGCGAACTCTACTTTGGCGCCGGCAAGGACGCCGACAGCTTTCTCTATATGGGCATTACCGAGGGGCTTGGCGCGGCGCTGGTATCACATCATGAGCTGCTTGACGCATGCGGCGAGCTTGGCCACACATCCATTGACTTTGGCGGCCCGCGCTGCACCTGTGGCAGCCGCGGCTGTCTGGAACTTTACGCCAGTGCGCCGGCAATTTTGTCACTGATTCACGACGAGTGCGGCGTGGAGCTTGACAGCATGGAGCAGGCCGCCGGCTTTGCCATGACGAACAAGGCCGCATACACCGTGTTTTATAATGCCATGCGGCAGCTTTCGTTCGGACTGAACAACTATTTGAATCTGGTGAACGTGCCGCTGGTGGTGCTTGGGCATGACGCGGCGTTTTTGCCGGAGGAGTTCGTGCGGTATCTGGAGCAGTGGGTGGCCGATATCAACGTCTCTGTACACCAGCAGCAGCTGCGCCCGCGCTTTGTCAAGTCGCGCTTTGGCGCAAACTCGCCGATCTACGGCTCGGCGTGCGCCGTCCTTCAGCCGCTGTTTCAGGGCAGTAATCTGATTGAAAGGCTGTTTGACTGCGCGCAGCAGGAATAAAAAGCAAAAGAAAAGACGCCCCTGTGGGTGCAAAATGCCCGGAACGCATTTCGCGTTCCGGGCATTTGCTATTTGCCTTACACTCAGCGAAGCACCAGCTCGCCGTTTTCCGTATCGACGGTAATTGTCGAACCGGGCTGGACGCTGCCCTCCAAAATCTTCTTTGCAAGCAGCGTTTCCACTGTATGCTGCACATACCGGCGCAGCGGACGCGCGCCGAACTGCGGATCGTAGGCCGCGTCGATGATGAACTGTTTTGCAGCCTGCGTCAGCTCACAACGCAGCTGCTTGTCGGCCAGACGGCGGTTGAGCGCCGCGATTTGCAGGTCGATGATACCGGTGATGTTCTCTTTCGACAGCGGCTTATAGAATACAATCTCATCCAAACGGTTGAGGAACTCCGGTCGGAACGTGCGGTGCAGAAGCGTCTGTACCTGCTCCTTGGCCTCGTTCGTGATCTCGCCGTCCGCGCCGATGCCGTCCAGCAGATACTGGCTGCCAAGATTCGACGTCAGGATGATAATCGTGTTCTTAAAGTCCACGGTTCTGCCCTGCGAGTCGGTAATGCGTCCGTCGTCCAGCACCTGAAGCAGGATGTTGAACACATCGGGATGCGCCTTTTCGATCTCATCAAACAAAATCACGCTGTAGGGGCGGCGGCGCACCGCCTCTGTCAGCTGGCCGCCCTCCTCATAGCCGACGTATCCGGGAGGCGCACCG